>DASRQG010000297.1:0-4609 GCA_035645995.1 Mariniphaga sp.
TCCAAAGTTGATGCATAAACAGGTGTATTGGTTTCCTGTCGGAGGGTCTGTGCAGCTTGCTCCACATTCTCAGTATCACGGCTGCCAATAGAGACCATTGCTCCGTTTAAAGCCAGTTCCCGGGCAATTCCATAACCGAGCCCTTTACTTGATGCTGCTACTAAAAATACTTTATCTTTAATATTTATATCCATTTTTTCAGTTTTAATATTCCTTGTAAATAAACTGAACTAGTGAAAAAGATACCCTTTTTCAGAGATTCTTCTTATATAATTACCTCCATTAACAAAACAAACTTCCTCTGGTTGAAAAACAACTTCTGTATCGTATTGGAAAATGTATCGTTTATTAATAGTTGCAACAATAGAAATGATGTGAGTAACTCATTACAAAATTGTCTACATTCAGACTACGCGAAGTTTCCATTTTCCTTTTCTGAAAATCAGAAATGCAATAATTGCCATTAAACTTTCTGCTGTAACTATGGCGATACTTGCACCTTCCAGGCCCATCTCCAAGGTTATTGTAAGTAAGAAAGCAAGTGGAATTTCCACCATCCAGAAACAGAACAAGTTTATTTTAGTAGGTGTAAATGTATCTCCACTACCATTAAAACTTTGAACCAACACCATTCCCAGTGCATAGAAAATAAAGCCAAAGCTAATGATCCGTAAGGAATTTGCCCCCAGCTCAATTACTTTTTCATCATTAATGAAAAGTCTCATAAAAAAATCAGGAAACAGGATAAGTACCAATCCAATGACTCCCATAAAAATCATATTAGCATAACCGGTAATCCAAACTGAACGTTCTGCCCGTTGCGGCTGATGTGCCCCAAGGTTTTGACCAACAAGGGTTGATGCTGCATTACTCAGTCCCGAAGCCGGAAGAAGCGAAAACAGAATGATTCTGATTGCAATGGTATAACCAGCCAAAGCTTCAGGACCACTTTCTGAAATGATACGAACCAGAAATATCCAGCTTGAAGTGGCAATAAGGTTTTGGAGAATTCCACCACTTGAAAGCCGGAGCAGTTCTAACATAATATCCAATTTAAGCCGGATGCTATACAAATAAAGCCGGATTCGATAATTGCCTCTAAACAGCAGGTAAAATTGATATAAAACAGCTAATCCTCTTCCTATGGTTGTGGCAAGTGCAGCTCCTGCCAATCCAAGTTCCGGAAAGGGCCCGATACCGAATATGAAAAGAGGGTCAAGAATTATATTTATGAGATTGGCATAAATAACTACACGCATTGATATAGCTGCATCACCTGAACTTCGAAATACTGCATTGATAACAAATAGCAAAAAAACTACCGCATTACCACCAAAAATTATAGCAGGATATAATACACCTTCTTCTGCCATCGCTTCCGTTGCGCCCATTAAAAGGAGAAATTCTTTTGCAAAG
Source organism: Mariniphaga sp. (assembly GCA_035645995.1). Taxonomy (GTDB): domain Bacteria; phylum Bacteroidota; class Bacteroidia; order Bacteroidales; family Prolixibacteraceae; genus Mariniphaga. The sequence continues at coordinate 1,417 of DASRQG010000297.1, forward strand.
AAAATTCCCGGAACGGCAATCAACAAAGACATTAAGGCTGCTGCCAATATTGCCTGAAAAGCTACAACACTGGCTTCTTTATGACGTTTCTCTCCAATCCGGCGTGCAACCAGGGCAGTAGTTGCAACACTTAATCCTGCTCCAACCGCATAAACAATTGTCATAACCGATTCTGTTATGCCAACTGTAGCTACAGCTTCGGGCCCAAGCTTGGAAACAAAAAATATGTCAACTACAGCAAAAACCGATTCCATAAGCATCTCAAGTACCATTGGAACTGCAAGAATAATAATTGCATGCCCTAATGGTGCCTGAGTAAAATCTCTTTCAGTACCACCTATAGATTCTTTTATGTCTTGCCACAATGCAACAAGCTTTTCTTTATTCACACTTATCTGAACTGGATTTCTGTTATCATTTTGCGACATTGTGCTTAAAAGAAGTCAAAAATATAATATCTATATGATACACCTGATCATATAAGTGATGCCACTTGCCTACCCCTAAGTTAACAGGAAAATCACGAGCGTAAAGATATGAATTTATTATGTTGGTAATTGATTAAGATTTTAACATGGATAAGAATTTTTGAATCTGTCTGAACCCTGTACCCGATTGAATGTTACTATTGAAAATTGAACTTAATATTGGAATGAGATTAATCGTGATTGCCTGTATGGCTGCTCTGATTGTTGCGTCATGCAATTCAGTGGAAAAATCCCCCGATTTTGTTACTTATAAAACAATCCCTTCAGGAACTGACGTTCCTGTAAATGAATACCAGGGAGTAAACGAACGGTATGCAAGTGCGTTGAAAGGAAAAAATCCCGGCCTTGATTCATTAATGGAAATGCAGTATATTTATTTACAGGACAGGAATAAATTTGACATTACCCGTTATCAGGAAATCTGGAATGAGTTCAGGAAAGAAGTGGTAAACCGCTACTTATCACACGAAGAACTATATGCATGGATTGATCTTACTGGCTTTTTATTTCAACTGACAGCAGATGCTTTAGTTGCAGAAGAACTTGATCGCATTGCCTGGCAGTACATTTACAATAACCCTGAATTAAATGCCGAACCACTAATCCTGCCTTATGTTATTACCCGACATACTGACAATGTGCATATAAATTTATTCACCCCGGCAGAAATTGATTTTACTCACTCCTTAGGAGGAAAAGTAAAAATTACTCAGGAAACCTCATTCCCTGAATCCAGCCGGATATTGGTAAATGTTGAAATTGAGACTAAGCAATACCTTGAGCTGTTCGTTCGTATTCCCTCATGGGCTACAAATGCACAGGTTACAGTTAAAGGAGTAAAATACCTTTCCGAACCCGGCACTTATAGTAAAATCGCTAAAAAATGGGAGAATGGTGATGCTATAGAAGTAAATATTCCGGTTGCAAATCTACCCGGATATTACAAACCGGGGCAGTAAACTATCCAGATATATCTTCATCATGATACATCCGATTAAATTTACCTGTTGTAACCCTGTTACCTGCTTTTTTTTCTATATTTAAACTTTCATCTTTGTATCATCCAAAGATGCACAATTTAATTGTTTTGAAAACGGGCATGATTCGTTAATCTTAAAAGAGGATGAAGATTCATCATGCGAAATTCATCCGCCCACAGAAAAATATTATAACCAATGAAAAAACCATTCCAATATTTGGTATTAGCGTTATTTACAGCGTGCGCACCTACCACGGAAAATAAAATTGAAATGCCATACACTGAAAATGATTTTGAAACTGTGATTGACGGGAAGGCAACCCAACTGTTTACTTTAAAAAATGATAAAGGAATGGTGGTTACCCTCACCAATTATGGTGCAAAAATTGTATCCATTTATGCTCCCGATAAAAATCAACAATTTGCCGATGTAGTGCTGGGATTTAATTCCATTAAAGATTATCAAAATTACGGGGCAAGCCATGGTGCTGTTGTAGGGCCATATGCCAACCGTATTGCCAATGCGAGTTTCACAATTGGCGATGAAACCTATTCTTTTCCTGTTAACAATGGACAAGCAACCTTACATTCCGGACCCGATAGCTGGTATCGTAAGGTGTGGGATTTTGAACAAAATGGGAATACCGTAATTTTTACGATTGAAACTAAAGACGGAGAATTTGGCTTTCCAGGCAATAAGACAGCAGAAGTTACTTATACCCTAACCAATGATAATGAGTTGAAAATTGATTATGAAGTAACCACCGACAAGGATACACATATTAATGTAACCAATCATTCCTATTTTAATTTACGGGGTGAAGGCAATGGTGATATCCTGGATCATATTGTAGTTATAAATGCTGATAAAGCCACTCCGGTAATCGATTCCGGGATGATTCCAACAGGTAAAATCGTGGACATTAAAGAAACCGAATTGGATTTTACTTCTCCAATAGTAATTAGAGAGCATATCGATTCTAACCATCCACAAATAAAATTTGCTTCAGGTTATGATTTTAATTATGTAATCAATAAGCAACCCGATGAACTGGCGTTTGCTGCAAGTGCTTATGAGCCTGAAAGCGGGAGGTATATGGAAGTTTTAACCACTGAGCCTGGAGTTCAACTTTATACAGGAAATCATTTGAGTGGAAAAGAAATCGGTAATAGTGGTAATTCCTATACAGCCAGAACAGGTTTCTGCCTTGAAACACAACATTTTCCTGACAGTCCAAATCAGCCTGAATTTCCATCTACTTTATTAAAGGCCGGAGATGTTTATAATTCAACTACGATATATGCTTTTTCTGTCAAATAATGTTTTTAATACAAATAGTACTACAATCTTTAGCAATATATTTATAGTGAATTTTATATCAAGATGAGATTTCAATACCCATAAAGAATAGACAGCTTATAACTAACATATATCTGATCCAGGATCTTAATATGTAATTTTTGATACTTCAAAAGTCAAATAAAGCAATTAATAATCTTTATTATTGATCATCCGTTAATTGTTCTCAATTTCATCAATTAAGCGAAGAATATCATTACGTAATGGCCTGTATTTAATATACGACAACAAAAGGCCACCCATAAATCCAATCAGTATGGCTCCTAAAAATACAACCTGAGCAAGCAGAGATTCATCAGTACCCAGGCTGTTATAGTTCATCCCTGTGTTCATTAAAAAAATAGCCAGTACGATCCACAACATCTT
>DASRQG010000298.1:0-8344 GCA_035645995.1 Mariniphaga sp.
AACACATGTCAGGAAATCATTGGTCTTACCTGTTACTGTCACTGCCACCGCTCCATCATCAATCAATATTCGGTTTCCCGGATTCAAATCCGACACAAAATCTATATGGTTCACACAAACATCGATGTCAAGCCCCGGAAGGTCAGCATAGGCAAACCTTACTTCCTGCCCTGCAGCAACCTGCAAATCGGTTTGTACACTGCAGGTTCTGATTTCGGGACCTTTGGTATCAATTAAGATGGCAATGTTTTCGGAAACACTTCTAATATCATCAATAAGCTTCTTTCCGGCTTCTATGTTTAAATGTGCAGTATTGAGCCGGGCAACATTCATACCCGCATCATACAAAGCCTGAATAAAATCAGGGGTCGATTTAAAATCGGATAACGTTGCTACTATTTTTGTTTTTCTCATTTTCAGAATAATTAACAGAATCTTCCCTATATATAACAAATATAAACATGATAAACAACAGGCAGAAAAATATTTGTTCAATCAATCAAAAAACTATGCACTGCCAGCTTATACGATTTCAACCCAAACCCCATTATACAGCCACGGCACACCGGCCCGATCAATGATTTATGCCTGAAGTCCTCACGCGTAAGAGTGTTCGAAATATGCACCTCTACAACAGGAGCCGTCACTCCGGCAATTGCATCCCTGAGTGCAACCGAAGTATGGGTATAGGCACCTGCATTGATGATGATACCATCGTAAGTAAAGCCATATTCATGTATTTTGTTAACCAACTCTCCTTCAACATTCGATTGATAATAGGTAAAATCAACGGCAGGAAAATCTTCTTTTAATTGTTCATAATAAGTGTCAAATGTTTGCGAACCATAAATATTCTGCTCTCGTTTTCCCAGTAAATTCAAATTCGGCCCGTTGATTATCAATAAATTCATCTTGTTTCGTTTTTAATTATATTTATAGTAACTTTATAGTCACTAAAACGTAGTAAATATCATAATAAATGATATTATTCAGTACATTCAAATTTATTTAAATCATTTGATTTAAAAAATAAAAAACATTGATATGAAGTGGGATGAAAGCAAAAAGAACTATGAAAATTATCTAAGGCTTGAGAAATCACTATCTTCGAACTCAGTTGCGGCCTATATTAATGACATTAACAAACTCACAGAATTTTTATCTATACAGTATAAAAAAACAGGCCCCGACAAAGTAAAACTGCTTCATCTTAAGAAATTTGTTGAATGGCTGAATGAACGTGGCGTAAGCCCGCGCACACAAGCACGAACCATATCCGGCATTAAATCCTTTTATAAATACCTGCTCATCGAAGGACATATTACCAGTGATCCTACTGCTCTGCTCGAGTCACCAAAGATCGGACGGAAACTTCCTGATGTTCTGTCGATGGAAGAGATTGATGAGCTTATTGATGCAGTAGACCTAAATAAGGCTGAAGGACAACGCAACAAAGCAATGCTCGAAGCTTTATATAGTTGCGGATTGAGGGTTTCGGAACTGGTAAATCTTAAAATGTCAAACCTGCATTTCAATGAGGGTTATATTAAAGTTGAAGGAAAAAGTGAAAAGGAAAGGCTTGTACCTGTCAGTCAGCGTGCCATCGATGAGATTGAAAAATACATAAGCGGTTACCGCGAAGGCCTGAAAATTCATAAAGACAGTGAAAACATTGTGTTTCTAAACCGCAGGGGGAAAAAGTTAAGCAGGGTAATGGTGTTTACAATCATAAAGAACCTTGCCGAAAAAACAAACCTCAAAAAGAAAATCAGTCCTCATACCTTCAGGCATTCCTTTGCAACCCACCTGATAAATGGAGGCGCCGACCTGCGGGCAGTACAGGAAATGCTGGGGCACGAGTCCATATTAACTACCGAAATATACACTCACCTCGACAGGGAATACCTAAAAGAAACCATACAACAATTCCACCCCAGATCGTAAAAAGTTAAAACAGGCAGAAGGTTGATGGTATAGCATTGTTTATAAATGCTTCCAATGCAACTAGTTCTTTAGAACTTATATCTTTATTACCTAAAAGTTCCATTCGATTTATAACAGATAGATAATATTTGGATTTTAGTATATTATCCAAAAAATGTTCAGATTATTCTGTCAATAACATTCCATAGTAATAAATGGTAATATTAGTATCAATCAAATAGTTCTTTTGCCCCATTCATTTCTTGATTTATCTACTTGCTGAATCATTTCAAGAGCTCTTTCCCGGGAGAAAACACCTTTATACTGATCAGGTGAGCTTTCCTTTAATTTCTTGCTTTTCACAAGCTTTATGATTTTTGCTTTCTCAAGCCCCTTGAGAATTGACAAGGCATTTTTATTTCGAAGTTCAACTTGTATTATATTCATTTCCATTAATTTAAAACAAATTTAAAAAAATCTCCATATAGTTAGTATAGAGCATTTACTGCAATTGTGTATAAAATAAATATATATCTACCCCACCATCATTTTCTCAAACACTCATCTATTACCTACTGTCTGCATTCCAGAGTGGGTTAAAACCCACAGGAAAGAGTGGATAGTGGTATCCCTGACCCCTGGCTTAAAAGACCAGGGTTAAAAGTTTCTCAAAATAATAGCTTGGCATACCCAACAAACCTATATTGGATACCGGCCTTAGCCGAGATCTGATGTCACTGCCTCTGCGAACAGATTGCTTAATGTCACCAGAAAAGTACATTACCAAGTCCAGACCAAGTCCAGTCCAAGTCCAGTCAGAAGCCTTTTAACCCCTATTTTTTATAACCTTTAACCTGTATTCATTTTAACACCGTCGCATATAATATATACTGCGTATAATAAGTACTTTTGGCCAACTTTATCAACAAAATTTATGAATCAATTACTTCCCTTCAGGTTGCTCCTTCTCCATCTCATCGATAGCAATCAATGAATGTGCATAAGCACCACCGGCACGCATCTCTGAAGCTACCCATATAGCTTCCATGACCTCTTCCTTGCTGGCACCTTTACGCATGGCTGCCTTCGTGTGCGACCGAATACAATACGGACATTGAGTGACATGAGCCACTGCTACCGCAATAAGCTGCTTCGTCTTTTCGGGAAGTGCTCCGTCCTTAAATACCACCTTACTAAAGGTGTTCCATGCATCCATAATTTCAGGTGCCAAATCAGTCCTTTTTGTTACCAGCTCACGCGAAACCTTTGGCAGTAAATCGTTATTTTTCATCTTAATCTGTTTCGTTTGCCATCTATAACAAAAACAATCTCAAAAGGGTCATGCCATATTTTTCGAAGCTCATAAACATTATGTACAAAACAGCCCAATTCACCCTGCTACATCCTGAAATAATACTATTATACGGCCAAACCGATAGAAATACGCTGAACCAGAAAGATCTGTACAAACAGATACAGGTATGAACCCATTGCTAATTTCATGACTTCGCAATAATCCTGCAGAAGCAAGTGAAGCAGATGATTTTCTCATTCCAGGCCTACTACATTAATGAAATACCACTTCATTTGTTAAGAGAATGTTTAATCGGTTTTTGAAACCGCCCATTTAGGCTGACAGGTTCATGAAAAGTGGAAAATTCGATTATTTTTGCATTATCGAATTAGAATGAGTTATCAGTTTATAAAGTTAATAATTAGGTGTTTATGAAAAAATTAGATTTAGCCAAGTATGGCATCCAGGATGTATCAGAAATTGTTTATAATCCTTCCTACGACCAACTGTTCGAAGAAGAACTGCGTCCTGAACTAGAAGGTTATGAAAAAGGACAATTGACAGAACTGGGTGCTGTAAATGTAATGACAGGTATATTCACAGGACGTTCACCAAAAGATAAATTTATCGTAAAGGATGATACTTCTAAAGATACTATCTGGTGGACCACTCCTCACTCACCAAACGACAATAAACCAACTACTCCGGAAGTTTGGAAAGAATTAAAAGAACTTGTTGCTAACCAATTATCAGGAAAAAGACTTTTTGTAGTGGATACTTTCCTGGGAGCAAACGAAAATTCAAGACTGAAAGTTCGCTTCATTATGGAAGTAGCATGGCAGGCTCACTTTGTAAAAAATATGTTCCTGAGACCTTCAGAAGAAGAATTGGCCAACTATGGTGAACCGGATTTCGTTGTTCTGAATGGTTCAAAAACAGTGAATAAAAAGTGGAAAGAACACGGACTGAACTCTGAAGTTTTCACCGTTTTCAATCTTACCGAAAAAATGCAGGTGATTGGTGGTACCTGGTACGGTGGTGAGATGAAAAAAGGTATGTTCGCAATGATGAACTACTACCTTCCTCTTAACGGAATGGCATCAATGCACTGCTCGGCCAACGTTGGTGAAAAAGGTGACGTTGCCATTTTCTTCGGTCTTTCAGGTACAGGAAAAACTACTTTGTCGACCGATCCAAAACGCAAACTGATTGGTGATGATGAGCACGGTTGGGATGATGATGGTGTATTCAACTTCGAAGGTGGATGTTATGCAAAAACCATTAACCTCGACCCTGACGCAGAACCAGATATTTACAATGCCATTAAACGTGACGCACTTCTTGAAAACGTTACTGTTGACGAAAATGGTAAAATCGATTTTAATGATGGTTCAGTAACACAGAACACCCGCGTTTCTTACCCGATCTACCACATCGAGAATATCGTTAAGCCGGCATCAAAAGCAGGCCACGCAAACAAGGTAATTTTCCTTACAGCTGATGCTTTCGGAGTAATGCCTCCTGTATCGAAGCTTACAAAAGAACAGACTCAATACCATTTCCTTTCAGGATTCACAGCAAAGCTTGCCGGTACTGAACGTGGTGTAACAGCACCTCAGCCTACCTTCTCAGCATGTTTTGGTGCTGCCTTCCTTTCACTGCACCCAACCAAATATGGTCAGGAATTGGTGAAGAAAATGGATGAGCACGGAGCAGAAGCATACCTGGTAAACACAGGATGGAACGGAACAGGCAAACGTATCTCTATCAAAGATACACGTGGTATCATCGATGCAATTCTTGATGGTTCTATCGAAAAATCAGAAACCAAAGTAATGCCAATCTTCAACCTTGAAGTACCGGTTTCATTGCCAGGTGTAGATCCTAAGATCCTTGATCCACGCGATACTTACAGCAATCCACAGGATTGGGAAGAAAAAGCAAAAGACCTTGCAAGCCGCTTTATCAAAAATTTCGAGAAATATACCGATAACGATGAAGGTAAAGCATTGGTAGCAGCAGGCCCACAGCTCGACTAATATAAATACAGATTACAACGATAGAAGCCTTGTTGGTCAACGACAGGGCTTTTTTTTGTGATAAATTGCACGAATTAGGACGAATTGGACGAATTAACGGTGTGACATTAGTTAGGCTAATGTGGGTTGATGTTGCTCGTTGCTGGTTGCCCCGATGGATCGGGATCGCGGAATACCGGCTCTCGTTGCTCGTTGCTCGTTAACTGGTGCGGAGGCTGGTGCAGGAAAGTTACAGATTGCTTTAACAGGTGCGAAAGTTAGTGCTGATAAAGGAAGTGGCAGGTTTATGTTGTTTATAGAGTTTATAGTTGTTCAGGACGAGTGCATTGGCATGTGCAGGAATGTGACAGAATGCTTCATTCCGCCCGGATGCAATGGCAAGGTTCTCTGAAGATAGCCAGTGCCGAATCATATTGCGTATCATTGTTCAATTTTGGCGCAATCCGCAATTACGGGACTTCCCGCTAACACAGGGGGGAGGACAGGCAGGCAGGCGCGATGCGCCTGCCTGCCTGTCCTCCCCGTACCACCACGCGAAATCGCCATTGCGAACCGCACAATTATGAACATAGGTAATGAACTTTAAATACAAAACGACCTTCAACAAGGATGTAGACTATAGCATCAGGGGCGGTGAAGCAATCTGTAACAACAAGGTGTCATGCCACTGCAAGTCACCATCCCTCTTCTTTCATAATCGCTATTCAAAATGCTTGTGCCAAAATCCCCCTTTAATTCCCCCTTTGACAGTCAGCCTTCTCATTTATCAATGCCGGAATCTCAAAGGGGGGGGCTCCGATCAAGGCCTGCAGGTTATTGAAGGGCCATTTTTCATCTGACATTGGTGTTGATCGGAGGATATTCTCATCGGATGACTTGTAGTTCGATGCTATCCCTCCGAGAATTATGAAGTCCGATAATCTGCAGTTATCCGATGAGTTGTTTGGATGGCAGTTGAACTCATCGGATGACCTTATGCCACTCATTAAAGTCATCCGATGAGCAGCTATATTCTACCCTGCACCATGCCCCTTGGAAATTCTATAATTCTCTCTGATTAACTAATTTAATTTCAGATTAGATATCGTCTGTCAGCTAAAATTTGTAATTTTATCTATGTCTACTTTTTAATTGAAATTAAAGGCATACTACACTACGTATGAAATTATTGAAAACCTAAAAAATAATGAGTCGAAATATTCCCCAGGTTATAGAATCAGTTATCAAAAATGATCTTTGCATTGGTTGCGGGATCTGTGTTTTCAAATGTCCAAATAATGCTTTGGAAATGAAATGGAACAGACTTGGCTTTTTGGTACCTGAATTGAACGACAATTGCGATTCTGATGGAAATTGTTTATCAGTTTGTCCCTTTAATCCTATTCCTGACGAGGAGGTAAAAACGGAATATGAAATTGCTGAACTTTTTCTTCATGGCAACACTCAATATCATCCCAAAATTGGAAAATATTTTAATATTTATGCCGGATATGCTAATGAATACCGCTTGACTTCATCTTCGGGTGGTATTGCAACATTTATTTTCGCTGAATTGCTTGAAAGAGGTATTGTAGATTATATTTTTTCTGTTCAGGAAGCAAATAAACCAGGAGTTTATTACGAATATGCTATTAATAGTACTAAAGAAGAATTATTAAATGCTTCTAAAACACGATATTTTCCTGTCTCTCTCGGCACTGTATTACCTAAAATTCGCGCGTTAAACGGTAAAGTAGCCATCGTAGGAGTGGCATGTTTTATTAAAGGAATAAGACTGGCTCAGCACAAAGATTCAATGTTAAAAGAGAAGATTCCATTCTTAGCAGGAATCATTTGCGGGGGGGTTAAAAGTCGTTTCTTTACTGAATATTTAGCTGGGAAAGCAGGCGTTAAAAATCATTTTGAACACCCTCAATTTCGTATTAAAGATTTAAAAAGTACTGCGGGTGATTATTCATTCGGTTGTTTAAATAAAACGGATCATACTGAACACACCATTAAAATGCGTTCAGTAGGTGATATGTGGGGAACCGGCATGTTTAAAAATAATGCCTGCGACTTTTGCGATGATGTTACTACTGAATTGGCTGATATTTCACTTGGAGATGCATGGCTTCCTCCTTTTAATAAAGATGGAGCCGGCACCAATGTCATTGTTACACGTTCTGAAATTGCGGAAAAATTAATTTGGGATGGAATTCAGGAAAATAAGCTAACTATTGAAACGTTGCCACCGGAACGATTCCTAGCCTCCCAACAAGGAAGTTTCAATCACAGACATTTAGGTCTTGTTTATAGAATCAAACATGCTCAAAAGAAAATGCAGCCTTTACCACCAAAACGGTTTGGTAACGAAAAATTACTTCTTGATTTTAAAATAGTGCAAAGAGTTCGCATGAAGGTGCGTTTAAAAAGTCTGGAGGTATGGGCCAAAAATCCGGATGTACTATTCTTTGACAGAACAATGAAGAAATATTTGAAACAGTTGAAGCTGAGTACAAAAGTTTATCATTACAGACGAGCTATTGCAAGACGTTTGAAAAAAAGTTTAACAAGATAAAAAAACATCATGAAAATAGGCATTCTCACTCAACCCCTTCATTATAATTACGGAGGCTTAATCCAGGCCTATGCTCTTCAAAAGGTTTTAAAGGATATGGGACATGAGGTTTATACTGTGGATTTACCTTTCAGAAAAACTTTTTATAAAAAACTCAGGCGAATGGGGTCTCGTTTATTCCACAAATATCTTCTGGGCAAAAAAGAACTTCATGTATTTAATAACCAACCAAAAAATAAAGAACAGAAAGTAATTGAGCAACATACCCGAAAATTTATAAACGAGAATATCACCTTAACAGAACATATTTCGCTGGTTGAAAAGATAAACCGTTTAAAAAAATATAAATTTAATGCCTACATAGTTGGTAGTGACCAAGTATGGCGACCTATGTATTCACCGGGATTATCAACTTTTTTTCTTGATTTTACTAAAAATGGTAATAACATTAAAAGAATTGCATATGCAGCTTCTTTCGGGACAGACAAATGGGAAATGAATACCACACAAACCAAAAAAAATGCAAAG
>DASRQG010000299.1:0-8786 GCA_035645995.1 Mariniphaga sp.
TGAACTGGTATCTGTTGATGATGCACTTGCTCATCCGAACTGGGACATGGGCTCAAAGATTACGATTGATTCTGCTACTTTAATGAATAAAGGTTTTGAAGTAATCGAAGCACGATGGCTGTTTGGAGTGCCTGCGTCAAAAATAGAGGTTGTTATTCATCCCCAGTCTATTATCCACTCTTTGGTACAATTTGAAGATGGGTCAATTAAAGCACAATTAGGTTTGCCTGATATGCGTGTGCCTATACAATATGCACTTAGCTTCCCATTAAGGTTAAAAAATAATTTTCCCCGTTTTAACTTTTTAGATTACCCCGAACTACAATTCAGGCAGCCTGATACAAAAATTTTTCGTAACCTTGCACTCGCTTATAATGCACTTAATTCCGGTGGAAATGTTCCCTGTGTGTTAAATGCAGCAAACGAAGTGGTAGTACAAGCTTTTTTGAAGAAAGAAATCAGCTTTTTAGAAATGCCTGACATCATTGAACAAACTATTGATGGCGTAACTTTTGTTAAAGATCCCACAATGGATAATTTGATTCAGACAAATTCTGAAGCAAGGAGAAAAGCACAACAAATAATTAATACTAGAAATTAGAGAAGCAATTAATGGAAACAATACTGATAAAAGCGGCCCAGCTCATACTAAGTTTATCAATACTGGTTGTCTTACATGAATTTGGCCATTTTATGTTCGCACGACTTTTTAATACCCGTGTTGAAAAGTTTTATCTTTTTTTCAATCCGTGGTTTTCACTCTTTAAGTTTAAAAAAGGGGAAACTGAGTACGGTGTAGGTTGGTTGCCGTTGGGAGGTTATGTAAAGATCTCCGGAATGATTGACGAGTCGATGGACAAAGAAGCGATGAAGCTTCCACCCCAGCCTTATGAATTCAGAGCAAAACCTGCCTGGCAGCGGCTCCTTATTATGGTTGGCGGTGTGATGATGAATTTCATCTTTGCTCTGGCAATTTATGTTGGTGTGCTGTATGTCTGGGGGGAACAATATTTGCCGACTAAAAATGCAACACATGGAATTGTTGTCACTGAGGCAGGTGAGGATATCGGATTACGTACCGGTGATAAAATCTTAACGGTAGATAATCAGTATATTGAAAATTTTCACAAGATTATACCAACTGTTGTCTTAAATGATGCTCGTACTATTCAGGTAGAGCGGGACGGACAAGTTGTTGATGTTAATATTAGCAGTGACGATATGTCGAAGCTGCTGAAAAGTAAGTCGGTTATAGCTCCACGTGTTCTGTTCAAGATGCAGATCGAAGGATTCACTGCAGATTCACCCGGAGAGAAAGCGGGACTGATGACTGGTGACAGGATAGTGAAGCTGAATGGAAATGAAATTACTTATTACGATGAATGGAGCAATGAACTATCGGATCTTAAAGGTGATCCAATTACGTTAACCGTTGAACGCAATGGTCAGCTTGTTGATGTAGATATGGTTTTGGGAGAGGATGGTATGATTGGTATTCGCATGAACCAGTTCACTGAAAATTATCTTCAACTCGAAACAATTAATTATGGATTTTTTGAGTCCATTCCGGCCGGGATTGCCAGAGGATTTGAAATAACAAAAGATTATCTTAAACAATTTAAGTTACTTTTCCGACCCGAGACAAAGGCTTATGAATCGTTGGGCGGGTTTGCAACTATCGGAAATATATTCCCGGGAACATGGGACTGGTTTTCTTTTTGGAACATGACAGCTTTTATTTCCATCATTCTTGCTATCATGAACCTGTTGCCAATACCGGCACTTGACGGTGGGCACGTAATGTTTCTATTCTTTGAAATGATTTCGGGAAGAAAACCAGGCGAAAAGTTTTTAGAATATGCACAAATTGCTGGTATGCTGTTATTATTGGCTTTGGTGATATATGCCAATGCGAATGATATAATAAAAATGATTAACGGCACATTTTAATCAAAAAAATTCTATTTTTGTACTTAAACATTTTAACTTTGCATCATGAATTTATTTGTTATTGCAGGATTTATAGGACCGCAGGAGATAATTATTATATTAATTATTGTTCTATTACTCTTTGGAGGACGTAAAATTCCGGAATTAATGAAGGGTCTCGGCAAGGGAATGAAAGAATTTAAAAAGGCCACCAAAGAGGATGATGAGGAACCACGTAATGCTGAACCGGAAAGAATTGATAAGTAAAAACGGTTTCGGACGATATAGTATAAATCCCGTTATGACAGATGCCATAACGGGATTTGTGCATTTTTTACAGGCTTAATAATTACTTTAACTGAATGGTAAGATTTTTGTATTACCTATGAAAAAACTTTTACAACTATGAAATTCATGAGATTAGGTATTTACTTTTTTGCTGCAAGTTTTATTTTCCTGACAGCATGCCAATCCGGTGGGGGTGGTGTATCAAAGAATATTACAGGCCGCGCTGGTGAAATAGTAGTTGTGGTTAATGAAGATGTGTGGGAGGGAAATGTTGGTAGCATTGTTCGTAATTCTCTTGCTCAGGAACATGTAGCCTTGCCACAGGATGAACCTTTGTTCGATCTGATACCGGTTCCCAGAGATGCATTTACAAATGTATTCAGGACAACCCGAAATATCCTGCAGGTTCGCATTTCATCAAATATTGATTCAGTAGGAGTTGCATTCCAGGAGAATATTTGGGCCAGCCCTCAGGCAGTTGTTACAATTCAGGCTAAAAATGAACAAGAATTTAATGATCTGTACCAAAAGAGTAACAATAAAATTATTTCCTTTTTCTTAAAGGCCGAAAGAGACAGATTATTCAGTAATTATTCCAAATATCATGAGAGTGGTATTTATAATGTTCTAAATGAAAATTTTGGGGTTACAATGAATGTGGCTCCCGGCTTTCAGATCGCTGAACAGAAAGATGACTTTATATGGCTGCGGTATGAAACTCCAGAAGTAGCACAGGGAATAATATTATTTTCGTATCCATTCGTTTCTGACAGTGCTTTCACTATTGATTACCAACTGGCCATTAGAGATAGTTTACTTAAAGCTAATATTCCCGGACCTACCGAAGGCAGTTATATGGCGACTGAGCGGAGATTAAGTCAAATTCATAACATAACAAAGCATAACGGCAATTACGCTGCTGAAATGAGAGGGCTCTGGCGGTTGATGAATGATTATATGGGAGGCCCGTATGTATCCCTTGCACAGCTCGACTTCGAAAATCAACGGGTTGTAACAGCTTTCGGATATGTTTATGCACCTGGTAAGGATAAACGTAATTTACTTCGTCAGGTAGAAGCTATGATCTATTCCACCCGACTAAACAATCAGAAAAACAATGATATTTTGAACCGCCAACTCAGTTTGGGGGAATAACATTTATGGTTTAGATTAAAATTGAAGTTTAAAATGGTAATCGCTTTGTGGTTACCATTCTTATTTAAAATACCGCCTTTACGATTTCTTTTACATTGTCTGATACTCCATAAGTATATATATGTAGCGATGGTATCTTATTAGCTACTAAATCTTTTGATTGCATGGTTGCCCATTCAGTACCTACAATCCGTGCCTCTTCGTTATTTTTGCATTTGGCTAATTCTTTCGATAGTTCTGTTGGTAAGTCTATATGGAAGATCTTAGGAAGTACGGTAAGCTGATTTTTTAAGTTGATCGGTTTTATGCCTGGAATGATTGGAACAGTGATTCCAATTTCACGGCATTTTTTTACAAACTCGTAATAAACCTTATTATCAAAAAACATCTGAGTTACAATATAATCAGCACCTGCTTCTACCTTATGCTTTAAATATAATAAATCCATCTCCAGATTGGGTGCTTCAAAATGCTTTTCAGGATAACCTGCAACTCCAATACAAAAATCAAGGGGTGTGTTATTTTTTAACTTGTCTTCAAGGTATTTCCCTTCTTTTAAATTCACCATCTGTTCTACCAATTCGTATGCATAGGTATGACCTTCGGTTTCGGGTTGAAACACATGCTGGTTTTTTACTCCGTCTCCCCTTAATGCCAATACGTTTTCTATTCCTAAGAAATTTAGATCTATAAGTACATGCTCAGTTTCACTTTTGGTGAACCCCCCACATAAAATATGAGGAACTACAGGGATATTATATTTATGCTGTATAGCTGCAGCAATAGCAACGGTTCCCGGCCGTTTGCGAACTGTGCTTTTTTTAATAGTTCCGTCAGGTAACTCCTTATATTCAATCTCATCACGATGGGTGGTCAGATTAATATATTTTGGGTCATACTCTAAAAGACTTTCTATAGTGTTATATAAATGTGTAGTGTTGTTTCCTTTTAAGGGAGGAAGTAGTTCGAAGGAGAATACTGTCTCAGGAGAGCTGTTTATGATATCGATTATTTTCATCTGATTAAAACTATTTTATTCCAAAGGAATCATATAAAATTTGCATGAATTACATGTTCCCTTTATTTTAAAGGATTTTGATTCACAAAAATAATAAACAAACAGATTTTACAGTATAAAAGTAATGATTCATTCCACATGAGTAAAATTCTGTTGACAGGAAAATGATTTTTGAAAATAATATAATAACTTGTAAAATATAAAAGAACGAGTTGTGAAATCAGATTATTTACATACAGTTCGGGGAAAAGTCTTTATGAAAGTGTATTTAATTGTCATGCTGGCAGGTTTCTATTCAGCATGCAGGGTCACTATGGTAGCACCATACGATGAGCATATTGCCCGGCAAATACAACTGATATCAAAGAAAATAGACAAGCTTTATTTGACAATATTGGATATGCCGGATGATGATCCTTCTGCAAGAGCTTATTCTCTGTTTGCAGAACAATACATTGACATCGAGGTTGATCTGAATGCTCTACTCCTTCAAAACCGGCTGAGGCCATTAAACAATGAATCTACCCGTAACGTTGAAATTGCACTTGAGACCTGGATTAAGTATAAAAAGAAGCATAAAGAGGTGAACACTATTTCGGATTTTGACCTCGATTTAAATCGCTATTACTTTAGAGATCTTTTTATGGTACTGCTTATGGGTGAGGAGGTGAGGAAAAACATAAATAATTGAGGTTTGTATGGAATTTGATGTTGATGCTATATTAAACGATATGGTGCTGGCTGTAAGAAAGTCGGTGCAAAAGGATTATGAGGAAGCTGAGACAATTACAGAATTATTTGTACAGGCTAATAAAGCGCGATATAAAAAGCTTGCTGAATATCGTTTCTCCGGAAAGATTGATGAACAGAGTTTCAAGTCGCGGCTGCAGGATGAAAAGCTGATGCTGGAGGCACAGTTTAATACCCTTTCCATTTTCACTAAGGTAATGGCTCAAAATGCGGCTAATGCTGTTATAGATGTTCTCGAAAAAGCTATCCTTAGTGGGTTAAAGATAATTTAACGACCATCTTTTTCTGTATTTACCAATTTTAATTTAAATTTAATTTTCCTTTCATCTTTTTAGTTGTCAACAACCCTTGCAAATCATATGTTATCATTATTGTTCGAAATTATAAGGGGGTACAGCAGGTGAATAAAATTAAACATGTATGTTTTATCAGGAAAAAATAGTGCGTAAGTATAAGAAATCTAAACTTTTAATCATTATAGTTATATTAACTGTGTCAGCCGGTTGCTCCAGATTAAATGTAGCACGAATTCAATTTAATCCCGAAAAGAAAATATACGAATATCCATTGCCGGGGATGCCCGCTATAGCACTTCGAACAAATGATGGCAGTTTGGTTACAGAAACTAATTTTGATCATTTCATAACAGAATTGTCATTGATGGATTTTCGATACCCATTCGATGAAAGGGCAGAACTTGCCGGCCCGCCAAAGAATTCTGATTATGAAATTGCCACCCTGTATGCCAATTCAATTCAGCGGATAAAACAGGAAGACTATCCGGAGGCTTCAGCTATCATTCAACAACTGGAAAATGAATATCCAAAATCTTTACTCTATACAGATCTTGCTTTTCTGAAAGGCTATGTTCACGAAAAACTTGGGCAGACCAATGAGGCAAGAAAGTATTATAGTGATTATTTATCTTTTTCCTCTCAGAAATTTTCCGAGCGGTTCAGGGATAACAAATATGCTGATTTTAAGGATGAATTATGGATCCGGCAAAAAGATTATGCTTCAAATGTTTTGGCGCAAGAAACTCCTCAAAATAATACCGATTTTTTAACAGAGATTCAACCGAAGTATTATTTTACTGATCTCCAACCCGGATATACTTTAAGTACAGATCGCCTGACAGAACGCCCGCGTGGTATATTTTCTGTTGCACTGGGCAAAGATTTATCTTCTAACATTTCGGCCGGATTTCAATATTATCGTAATATTGCGAATGGTGTGGATATTAATCCTGAATTTTCTATTTCCCGCAATATGTGGGAATTAAGATTTGCTGTGCCATTGCAACTTTATCGTTCTGATAACAACAGGTTTGGGATAAAAGTGAGCCCCTTTGGCCATTATTCCAGAATTAACATTTTTAGGCAGGATGGTATAAAATACGATGTTCATGAATCAGTTTTTAATTACGGAGTAAAAACATCAGCAGGCTTTTATATTATACAAAGGCTATCGCTGGGTGCTTATTACACCTACAATTTTCATAACGCCAATAATCCTTTCGATGAAAATGACCAGCTGCCGGCAATGTGGTGGGATAATGAATATGATGTTAGTCTCTACTTCCCACTCATCAAAGGTTTGAATTTAAAAGGAGGCATCAAATCAGGCGATTGGGTTGCAGGATTTTATATGCCAGGGTGGGAGGTTAGTTATAATATTAATGAGGGCAGTATCATCCTTCGTACGGAGATGTATTAGCAATAGCATTATTTATTACATGATTTACAATTTCCTTAATAGGCTTCTAATAAGTATTCATTAGTGATATCAAAAGATCGCGAAAAAGTACAATCGGGGCATTGCCCTTCAACCAATATGATCTTGTAGATTTTAAGCTTTCCCAGATCAGAAAATCGATAATTATTGCTTCGAGAAATTTAATATCCGTTCTGTTGCCAGTTTGGAGCTTATAATAGCCATGGGTAATCCTGCACCAGGCACTGTTGAGGCTCCTACATAAAAGACATTCCTGAATTCTTCGTCAAAGTTTGAAGGCCTGAAAGCTCCAATCTGACTCATTGTATGCGATAGCCCCAGCCCGCTGCCATGATTCAGGTTAAACTGGTCTCTCCAATCTTCAGGCGTATATATAGTTTTAGATATTACTTCAGGCGTAATGTTCTTACCAATGCGTTCCGAAAAATCAGAAATAATACTGTTTACGATCTGTTCCTTGTCGCTCCAGTCCTTTTTAAAATACAAATTGGGTACGGGGCATACGAAAAACAGGCTTTCGCATCCCTCCGGAGCACAATCTGTGTTATGTTTGCTTAAAACATTCACATAATAATAGGGCTTTTGCAAGGTGCCCGGATGTATCATTACATTTTTTGCGTATTCATCAAAATTATTTCCCAGATAATAATTGTGATGGTTTACCTCCGGGAGTTTACATTTCAAACCCAGATAAAAGGTAAGGTACCCCATGGTCCAGTTCTTTTTTGCCAGCTTATTTTCACTATATTTTCGTCTGTTGAAGATTTTCCCCCGGAACCATGCAGCATCGGCATTAATAAGAAATATATCTGCCTGATGTTGTATGCCAGCTGAATCTGTGAGGTATTGAAGCTGTCCATTAATGAATGAATGCCCAGTGATTTCAGTATTGAATAAAAATTTCACATGCTCTTTTTCTAATTCCCTTACCAATCCTTCTACTATTTTATACATACCTCCTTTGACATTATAATAACCGTCGTGCTTAAACTCTGTATAGGATAAAAGGCTGTAGATTCCCATAGTATCGAATGGCGTTCGACCCAGAAAGAATGCTACCAATGATATTATCTGTCTTGCTTCCTGAGATGTGAAATACTTTTTTACATGCGCATAGAAGCTTGTTAGCAAAACAGGCACATGAACAGGATTTACACGCATTAAAGTTGAGATATATTCAAACACCGAATCGAAGTTGTTCTTTATAACCAAATCAACGGTATCGTGGAACAAAGCGCCGGATTTGCTAAGGTACCTCACAAACTTCTTTTTGAAATCTGGCTCTATCCCTTCAAATTGTGCAGCCAGTTTGTCAATATCTTTATATAAATAGAATATTTTTTTGTTTCCACTGAAGTTGACGGTATACAATGGGTCCAATTCCGTATATTCAAATGGAATTTTAATATTACAATCATTTGCAAGTTCTTCAAATTCGTACGACATGCTAAAGAAGCTGGGACCTGTATCAAAAGTAAATCCATCTTTTTTTATCTGATTTAAACGCCCACCCGCCTGATAGTTTTTTTCGAGAATTGTCACATCAAACCCCCTTTTAGCCAAACGCAGACCTGCAGCCAGGCCCCCTAATCCGGCTCCGGCAATCAATACTTTTTTCTTCATTGTTGTGGTTTAATTCTGTTTATAAATTGTGGATAGAGCTCATCCTTTACCCACGAAAATTCTGGTTCGATAAATAGTATTTTTTCGTAATAGTGTTTTGCCTGTTCCGTATCTCCAATTTGCTCATATGACTGCGCTATCAGCGTTAAAAGGCTTAGGTAATTCCAGTCATTTTTTAAAAGTTCCTGTTTGGATTCCATCAATTTTTCTGCTTTCCGGAAATATTCAATTGCTACTTTCTTAGAGCCTCCAAAAATTGCAGGCATATAAAACTGACTGTTGCCATATT
>DASRQG010000300.1:0-4260 GCA_035645995.1 Mariniphaga sp.
ATCGGAAATTAATTGGTTGATAATTTAATATGTATCAGGTGGCTTTATTTACAAATGCTATAAATTTATCAGTAAGATCAAAAAATTATTTTCTTATTAATTCGTTACTTTATTATAAAATCAGGAATTTTAAAGGAGAAATGATGAACAAACTAATTTTTACCTGCATTATAATGGTAATTATTTTATTACCGGCTATCACAGTTAATGCTGATAACAATTATGGAACGGGGCTTGATGATTCACATATTAGAACGGTAGTAATTGATCCGGGCCATGGCGGAAAAGACCCGGGAGCTGTGTATGGAAATGTCAGGGAAAAAGATATTGTTTTGGATATTGCTCTAAAACTCGGACAGTATATAAAGAACACTTTTCCAGATGTACAAGTTGTATATACCCGCGACAAGGATGTATTTGTCCCCTTATTTAAAAGAGCAGAAATAGCCAATAGGAATAAAGCAGACTTATTTATTTCGATTCATGTGAATGCTGTAGGCCGTGGATCGGCACAAGGCACTGAGACATATATATTAGGGCAACATCGGTCGAACGAAAATCTTGAAGTGGCGAAAAAGGAAAATGCAGTTATATTATTGGAATCAGATTATAAGGTTACCTATGAAGGATTTGATCCCAATTCTCCGGAATCTTATATAATGTTCGAACTGGTACAGGATGAATACCTGGAACACAGTGCCATGCTTGCTTCGGCAGTACAGGATCAATTCAGGGAACGTGTAAACAGAATTGACAGAAGCGTTAAGCAGGCAGGTTTTTTGGTGCTACGTGAGATTGCAATGCCGGGCATACTTGTAGAGGCAGGTTTCCTTAGCCATCCATCAGAACGAGCATTTTTGCAAAGTGAAAATGGACGGGACTATTTAGCTTCTGCTATGTTCAGAGCTTTCAGAGACTATAAAAAGAAAATAGAGGCACGAAGCAGCTTTCAAATGGTTACATTACCCGCTGAAGATTTAGTAAATACTGAAATAGTAACATTATCAAATGAAATAGAGTCTGCAATTTATTATTCTGTACAAATTGTATCGCTCACAAAGTCGATAGATACTAAACCTTCTAATTTTAAAAGTGAAAAAAATATATTTATGAACCAGTCAAACAACATTTACCGATATTTCTCGGGAAGATTTGATACACCGGAAAAGGCACGTATAGAGCAAAAACGATTACAGAAGAAATTTCCGGGAGCATTTATAGTTGCCTTTGAAAATAATGAGCTCATACCATTTGAACAGGCAAAACAAAAATTGTAGCTTTTTTATGCTATTTTTGCACTACACATTGTAAATGTGCCTAACTTTCAACAGGTTTTTACATACCTATAAATTATGAGGTCAAAATACATACGTCTTGGAATATTGATTATTGTTTCTTCAGTACTATTAATATGGGGACTGAGTTACCTGAAGGGCAATGATATCTTTAAAAGGAATAATGAATATCATATCATTTACGATTCTGTAGATGGGTTAACTCAATCGAATGAAGTTATACTGAGTGGGTATAAAGTTGGACAAGTAAGTAATATTCAGTTCCTTCCCGATCATTCCGGACGTTTAGCAGTATCAATCATAGTAGACTCATCAGTAAAGATACCTTTAAAATCGGTAGCGCAGATCATTAGCAGTGATATCATGGGAAGCCGTTCAATTAGGTTGGTTTTCAGTGAATTCCAAGAGTTTCATAACGACAATGACACCTTACAGGGAGCTGTTGAGGCTGATTTAAAAGAACAGGTAAGTATGCAGGTACTTCCGTTAAAAAATAAAGCAGAAGAATTGCTAAGCACACTTGATTCAGCAATTACAGGCTTGGCATTTGTATTTGATGAGAATGCACAACGTAATTTCTCTGAAAGCTTTGAAAATATTAATCGAACAGTTGCACATATTGAAAGAACAACAGCTGATTTACAGGAGCTGGTATCTCTTGAAAAGAGCAACATCAGAAGTATAATAGAAAATCTTGAAGGCATTACCAGCAGTATTAATCAAAACACACCTCAACTGGATAACACGCTTAAGAATTTATCCAATTTGAGTGACAGTTTAGCACAAATACAGATTACTCCCTTAATGACCAATCTCACTTCTATTTCAGAGCATTTAAACTCTGTACTTGCTAAGCTTGAAACAGATGATAACACCATGGGTAACCTGCTGAATGATGATCAACTTTATTATTCACTTGACCAGTTAACCGACAACCTGAGTCAGTTGATGAGTGATATCAGAGTAAATCCGGAACGTTATCTGAATTTCTCAGCATTTGATTTTGGCCGGAAGGTCTATGTAAATGCCCCTGAAGGTACTTCGGACAATATCGAATTCAAGGTACACCTAATCTCAAGTCAAACCAGAATCCCTTTAGATTCAGATATATTTGAAGGTCTTGGAGAGATAGAAGAATACGAAGTCAGCGAAGCTTATACCTATTTAACAGGCACAACTAATTCGTTCAATGAGATACAAGAAATACAAAAGAAAGCTCAGGTAAGGTTTCCTGATGCTGCAGTTGTAGCATTCCGAAATGGACGAATGGTTAATTTAGAGCGTGCATTAAAATCATTACGTTAATTAACCGACATATGTTAACAGCACATTAAGACCCCCTCCACTACCTACCAGTTAGCCTGTTATCAATCAATCGATTAGAGCTATTGCATTAAATATCAAAACGTTAAGAAAATAAAATAAAAATAAAATTTTAACCTGCTCATAGATAAATCAATATAGCTTTTTCCTATTAAGCAACAGAAAAAGTATTTTTTTATGAACTTTTTTTTCGCAATTTTTGCTCTTGGGAATTAAAAATTGGGAATTTTGTAGAACCTCAAATCCGACGAGATTAAATGAACAGTGAACATCTTTCTGCGTGGGAAAAGTGCCTTGACATTATTAGAGATAATGTACCTGGTAGTAGCTTTAAAACTTGGTTTGAGCCGATCGTGCCGGTTAAAATTGAAAATAAAGTTCTAACCATTCAGGTGCCAAGTGCTTTTTTTTATGAATACCTGGAGGAGCAATTCATAGATATCCTTCGTAAGACACTTCGTATGGTGTTAGGTACAGGAGCCAAACTTGAATACAATGTGGTTATGGGCCCCGCATTTGGCAATTCTGCCGATCAGGCAGATGCCCCTTATACGGTAAACTACCCTACCAACAGCGGGACAAAAATTGTTAATCAACCGTTGACTGTGCCATTTAAAACTGATGAAAGGAAAGCAATAAAAAATCCTTTTATTATTCCTGGCATTCAAAAACTTCAGGTAGATCCGCAACTCAAACCGGATAATACTTTTGAAAACTTTGTAGAGGGCGAATGTAACCGTCTTGCACGTAGTGCAGGTTATGCTGTTGCATTAAATCCGGGCGGTACTGCCTTCAATCCACTCATGATTTATGGAAACTCGGGTTTAGGAAAAACTCATTTGGCTCAGGCTATTGGTATAGAAGTAAAGGAGCATTTTCCAAACAAAGTGGTATTATATGTAAATGCAAATAAATTTCAAACTCAATTTACTGAAGCCACAAGAAATAACAACAGAAACGATTTTCTCAACTTCTATCAAATGATAGATGTGTTGATATTAGATGATGTACATGAATTTGCAGGAAAAGAAAAAACACAGGAAACATTTTTCCATATTTTCAATCACCTTCATCAAACAGGAAAACAGCTTATCCTGACTTCTGATAAACCGCCTATTGAATTAAAGGGGATGGAGCAAAGATTGTTATCGCGCTTTAAGTGGGGACTTACAGCCGATCTTCAAACTCCCGACTTTGATACTCGAATGAAAATATTACAAAGAAAGACATATACCGATGGCATTGTTCTTTCTGAAGAGGTGGTTGAATATATTGCATCACATGTAACTAATAATGTCAGGGAACTGGAAGGTGCACTCGTTTCCCTGTTGGCCCAGTCGATGCTTAATAAACGTGAAATAACACTTGATCTTACTGCAAAACTTATAAATAAACTGGTTCAAAACTCCAGAAGGGAATTATCGATCGAATACATATCAAAAGTTGTTTGCGATTATTTTAATATGCCGGTTGAAGCAATTCAAACGAAAACCAGAAAGAGAGAAATCGTTCAAGCACGTCAAATAACAATGTACTTCTCAAAAAATCTTACTAAATATTCATTAGCAAGTATTGGTTCCCAAATCGGAAATAAGGATCACGCCACTGTATTACATGCCTGCAAAACGGTCACTAATTTAAA
>DASRQG010000301.1:0-3922 GCA_035645995.1 Mariniphaga sp.
GTAGTAGACCTAAAAGGAGAATCAATAATCAGTGGAGGAAGAATTACTCAGGAAGGATATCCTATTGATTCGTGGTATGTTTTAAAAACCGATGGATTATTTCAATCACAAGATGAGGTAGATAATTATCCTACAATTACAAGTCGTGTAGGACCAGGTGACATAAAATATGTTGACTTGCATGAAGATGGTGTAATTGATGGGAAAGACCGATATATTGCCGGGAATACTTTCCCAGATTATACTTATGGTTTCAACATTGGATTAAATTATAAAAATTTATCTCTACAAACCGTGTGGCAAGGTGTACAAAATATTTTTGTAAGACCTAACTTTAACATGGCTTCCCCATATAATAATGGAGCAGGACTTACGAAAGATTGGCTCACGGATTCATGGTCGACTCAAAATCCTAATGCCAGATTACCACGTATTTCAGCGCGAAATCAGTATTCAGCAGAAAACTTTTCTGATTCAGATTTCTGGCTGGAAGATGCCTCGTATTTACGATTGAAAAATATACAGCTTTCGTATTTAATAAATAACCCACAATTATTGAACGTAATAGGAATTAAAGGCTTTACAATTTTTGCGAATGGTCAAAATATTCTAACGTTTACGGATGTAAGACATTTTGATCCGGAAAGAAATATCACGCAGACTGATATCAATCAATATCCTGCAGCTAAAACTTATACATTAGGAGTTAACTTAAACTTTTAAATTGAATACAATGAAAAAAATTATATTTTATTTTTTAATCGTTTTATTTATACAATCATGCCATGGTTTACTGGATAGTGACCCTACCACATTCTACACTCAGGAAACTTTCTGGAAGACTGCTGACCATGCTGAACAAGCAGTTGCAGGATGCTATCAGGCTTTAAATCACAATGATTTATATAATGCACAAACTCCGTTTATGTGGGATGCAATGACACCAAATGCATACAATTACGATAATCAAAATGGGGCCAATGAATATGCACGAGGTATCCATACAAGTACATGGCTTGGAATGAACCTGAATGTATGGAGGGGATGCTATAGAGGTATAGGTAGATGTAATGCTGTTATTGCTAATGTACCTGACATTAGTATGGATGAAAATTTAAAAAACAGATTTATTGGTGAAGCAAAATTTTTAAGAGCGTTTTATTATGACAGGATGAATGAAGTATTTAAAGGAGTACCTCTTATTCTTGATCCACCGGATATTAATGAACATATTAACCTTCCCCGGGATAGTTATGAAAATGTTGTAGAGGCAATTTTAAAAGATTTGACTGAGGCAGCTGCGGTTTTACCCGTTTCCTATCCATCAAGCGATGATGGCAGAGCAACAAAAGGTGCAGCCCTTTCATTGAAAGCCAGAGTGTTATTGCAAAACCACCGGTATTCTGAAGTTATTACAACGATAAATGAGGTATTTAATTTAAATCATTATGAATTATTTCCCCATTACAATGGATTATTTAGAAAAATCAATGAAGGTAACTCTGAAATTATTTTTGATGTTAGATTTAAGGCACCTGAAGTCACAAATTCATATGACATTATTTTAGCACAGTATAGTACTCAGGCTCCTCTGCAAAATCTGGTAGATGATTATCAAATGATAGATGGAAAATCAATCCAGGATAGTGAGCTTTATGATGAAAACAATCCATATGTAAATCGAGACCCCAGGTTTGCCCAGTCAATTCTTTACCTGGGAGTTCCATGGAGAAGCAGAGTAGCAACAGAATTTGACTTACATCAAACAGGCTATTCATTTAGAAAGTTTACCGAATACAATGCAACTACAGAAGGAACACTTTCAAATTCAGAAACTAATTTTATCGTCATTCGCTATGCTGATGTTCTTTTAATGTATGCAGAGGCATTGAATGAACTTGAGGGTCCTGTTCAGGGAGTTTATGACGCTATAAATGAAGTAAGGAACCGGCCCTCGGTTGAAATGCCTGATATCCCTGCAGGATTGACCAAGGAACAAATGAGAGAAGCTGTCCGTTTAGAGCGTAGAATTGAACTTGCAGGCGAAAGCAGCTACTTTTTTGATATCAGAAGATGGGGAATCATTGATGAAGTAATGCCTGGGCCCATTTACAATTATGAAAGAGAAATAATAGAAACACGTGAATTTAACCCTGCCCGAGACATTTTATTTCCTATTCCTTATACAGAAATAGATTTAAATCCGGCATTGCAACAAAATCCCGGTTATTAAAAAGCAAAAAACCTGGTTTAGATGAATATAAATCAGGTTTTTTTTTAACATTTACATCAAAAAATAATTTTAAATTAGAATTGCCATTATGCAGAATCTGTTAGTGAGAATAAAATTTATTGTTTTCATCCTATTCGTTTTTGTTGCTTGCAACAATGAGAACAATTCTTCAATTTCAAAAGACTTAATAGTGGTAGGTGGTGACAGTAAGGTACTCATAGTTGAATATCCTGAGAATGAGAATGACACTGTCCCCCAAATTATTTGGAGCTGGGATGCTCACCTTGCAAATGACCTTCCATTTATTTACCGAACCAGAAGATTTAACTCAGTTGATGATTGTAAAATAACCCCTGATAAAAAGCAAGTAATGGTTTCGTCCTCATCAGGGGCAATAGCATTGATTAACATCGAGGATAAACAAGTGACATTCCTGGCCGATGTTCCGAATGCACATTCTATTGAATTACTTCCTGATAATAAAATAGTAGCTGCCGCATCTACTGCGAGAAACGGAAACAAAATAATGTTATTTGATATGGATGACTCTGCAAATGTCATCGATACCGACAGTTTATATTCTGCACATGGAGTCGTATGGGACGATGCCAGAAATTCATTATTTGCTTTAGGCTATGATGTATTACGGGAATACAAGATTGAGGATGATCAACTGAATAAAATCAACGAATGGGTGATCCCCGGTATTAGCGGACATGATCTGATGTTGGCACCCGACAAATCAGGCTTATATATGACCGAACATACAGGTGCCTGGTTCTTTAACTTCGGGAATATGCAATTCTCTAAGTTGGATGCTTTTCCTGATGCAGAAAATATAAAGAGTGTGAATAGAAACAGTAAAGGACAATTTGTATATACAGTTCCGGAAGAGAGCTGGTGGACATTTCATGTGAGCTTATATAACCCTCCGGCTAAACTCAGCTTTCCAAATATGAAAGTATATAAAGTACGACTATTTGAGACGGATAATTAATACAATAGTAAATAAATTATGCATAAATCTTTAATATATATTATTGCTCTTTTAATGATTCTAAATTCATGTAACGAAAGAGAATCAAGCAATCCACATAATTGGGAATTAGGCACATATACCGGAGTTTTAACAGATTTCTCATTAGAGCAATTTAATCAGTTAAAATTCAATGGAATAAAATATATTGAACTGGGCACAGCTAAATTGGTTAAAATGACTCCTGAAGAAAGAGTAGAATGGATTGAGAATATAAAAAATCTATCTGAAAAAGCAGGAATTGAAGTGTGGTCAGTTCATTTACCCTACAGCAGAACTTTAGACGTATCTGTAACAGATTCTCAACTAAGAGAAAATATGATCAACGAATGTACTTCGATCATTGAATTATGTTCGAAACTTCAACCAAAAAAATTTATTATACATCCAAGTGCCGAACCTATTGAAGATACGGAAAGGGAACAAAGAATTCAGCACAGTATTGAATCATTAAAAGTTTTAAATAAAACTGCGCAATCATTTAATGCCCGACTTACAGTTGAATGCCTGCCCAGAACATGTCTGGGAAATACTTCTGAAGAGTTATTGCGAATTGTAAATGCTGTTGGAAACAATGTTGAAATTTGTTTTGATTCCAATCACCTGCTAAAGGAAAAGCCGGAAGAATTTATTGCTAAAGCAGGTAATTTAAT
>DASRQG010000302.1:0-2644 GCA_035645995.1 Mariniphaga sp.
GTAAAAAAGTGGTATATGTGGTATACAACCTGCCCTAAATGTGCTAAAAAGTATGGTAGAAATTTTGTAGTTATTGTTGGTAAGGTTGATTGAAAAAATTTCTAATCTTTTCCCATTTGAGAAGCAATGAATGGAATTCTAGGTGCCAGGAAATAACCGGTTAAACTTGCAAAGAGAATTGGAATGAAATGGCCAAACCCCGTTAATGTAGCAAGTAGGATTGTTGTGCTCATCGGGGTTCTGGTAACACATGCATTTATGGCTGCCATACAACTAACTATGGCAAGTGTTTGATTAAAGGAAGGAACAAGTTGATGGAGTATAAGGCCTAAAGTTGCTCCTACAAAGAAAAGCGGAATGATAAATCCACCTCTCCATCCTGAAGTTACTGTTATAGAAATGGCTAAGATTTTAAAAGCTAATATTGCAAATAAGAAAGTCAGGGAGAAATTGCTTACCAGCAGTTCATTAATTTCGTGATGACCAAAGTAGCGGGTTATTGGGAAGTAAAAGGCTATCATTCCCAATAGTAATCCTCCAACGAAGGTTTTAATGTAGATTGGTACAGGTTGTCTTTGAAATAATATTTTGAGGAAGCGGGTGCAATAAATAAAGCACCATCCAATAGCAGAACCAATAACAGCGAAAAATACGCCATATCCGAAATCAAAAATTCCTGCATATTCATAGGCTGATAAGTCCCATAAAGGCCCCAATCCCAAATGAATAATAAAGGCAAAGATTAAATAGCTAAAACTGCTGGCTACAAGAGCCGGAATGATAGCCTTATAATAAACGGCTGCATGTTTATGATGAAGTATTTCCAAGGCAAATAAACTGCCTCCTAATGGTGCTCCAAATAAAGCAGTAAAACCTGATGCCATTCCTGCTATGCTCAATGAGCGTAATTCTTCACCTTTGAGCCGGAACAATTTTCCCAGCCAGGTGCCGGTTGAGCCGGTTACCTGCACTAAAGGAGCCTCGGGGCCAAGACTGCCTCCTGATGCAACACAGAGTAAAGAGGAAAATATCATTGAGGGATTGTTTTTTGGATCCAATTTTCCTTTGTTAAACCGGATGTTGTCAACAATCAATTGAATTTCCCCAGGGTCACCAATATAATGAATAATCAGTCCGGCTAATAATCCACTAATCGCCATAACAGGTATTACCTGCCAATTGTCGAAAAATGCAAGGCGGTGCATTAAAAATTCAAGAGCAATCCAATATAATCCGGCGATTATGCCACCTGTCAATCCAAGGATAGCCCATAATATAAAGGACCTGCTAAATAAAAAAGGGTTAAACCGTACCGGTTGATCTAATACATTTAAATATTTTATGAGCTTTCTTCGTTGTACTATTTTCACTGTACTTATTTATCTTCTTATAAAATTATGCAGTGGCATCAATCATTATGACAGCTAAAATTAAAATATTATTATTCAAAAAGAACTTCAATTCAGAGAAAATACTCTTTATTTAATATTAGATATTCTCTAATCCTTAATAGGATATTTCATGTAAATAAAGCTATAAATGCCATTTATTTGATGGGAGCTATGTAATCATTTATATTATCAATGATTAATTGCCAATCTTCTGAATGAAGTTCATGGCCGGTTCCTTCAAGAGTCAGCAGTACGGCATTTTTAATTTTTTTCTGTAAAACAGGTGCGTGTTTGTAATGACAGATAAGATCTTCAGTGCCATGTATAATTAACGCAGGATGTTTTATTTCATTAAGTCGGTTCCAGTATACTTCTCCACCCCCTAATGCCGCATGGTTGTACATGCTCAGGTAATTATTTGTGCGTTTAAACTCAGCTCGTATCATTTGCTCACTTCTCTCTCTTTCAAATTCTTTTTTACCACTGATCAGTTGAGCACCGGTTAAAAGATAATTAACAACACGTTCTTCATCTAACCAGTCAACCTCTGCTGCTTTACTTTGAAAATCCAGAATCCGGGGATCCATTTCCGGGATAGTTGGATCGGAATCGGCCCAGGGGATGGTTGACATGAGGATTAATGATCTGACCTTTTCGGGGTGCATCAATGCAGCTATTTGTGAAATCATACCTCCCAAGGATATGCCAAAGAAATGAGCACTTTCAATTTTATATCCGTCTAAGACAGCAAATGCATCATTAGTCAGATCAACAATATCATATGGAATTGTACCCGGTTCATAGGAAGTTGATTGACCCACATCCCGATTGTCGTACCGGATCACAAAAAAGCCTTTTTGTGCCAGTTTTTCACAAAATTCTGCATCCCAGAAAAGCATGGATACGGTTGCTCCCGCAAGTAATAGGATACAGGGATTATTTTCGTTTCCAAAACTTTCGGTGCATAGTTGAATGCCATTTTGTAGGAGGATTTTCTCATTACTCATCTTTCAATTGATATTATTATAATGACTCCTTAAGTTTTCATTCTTTTAAAAAATTTAGCTTCTTCTATAAAACAATTATTCGTGAAACCATTCCAATGATAAAGCAGCTAGCATAACAGTCGTATCATGTCTCCTGTCACTCCTGACCTTTTTCATGACTTCTGCATCGTTATATATCGAGTCGTTATTGTAATTCTGTTTATCCTCAACGAAAGCAAATTTATAAAATTCAGCGTTGCAACGATA
>DASRQG010000303.1:0-9135 GCA_035645995.1 Mariniphaga sp.
CAAAAAGTTAGTAAATAATACTTATTTCATACTCCCGGTAAATAGAAAGTCTCTGAAAATCGATTCATTTTCAAGATTATTCTTCTCCCCCATCAGCTATAGTATTTGCAAATTCCTTAAAAGAACTGCTTTAAAGAAAACAAAAAAAGAAACCTTTTACTATTGTCTCAAAAAAAAAGATACAGAGGTGCGGGTTAATTGATTGTGGAACAGATAAACAATTCACCCCTAAAAGAAAAAGTGAGAGTTTTATAAAGCAACTAGGAAGCAAGGAGGTATGGAAGTGAACAGAAGAATATTATAAAATTACCTATATGACTTATAATGAATTATTAACTAACATAATGCAACCATTCAAATAAATGAAAAATGCATATCGGAAATATGAAAATAATTTAATAATTAACAGCAAAAATTATGAAAAAAATTAAACCGTTTCATGAACGAAATTTTATTTACTTTAAGAAAACAATTAGAATTTTAAAAATTGTAACATTTTTATTTCTGGTTGTCATCTTTCAGAGTAATGCAAATGATGTAATACAACAACAACGTTCGATCTCAGGGAAAATTACTGATACCGGTGGACAACCTTTACCCGGTGTTACTGTAGTAGTAAAAGGTACCACTCAAGGGACAGTATCAGATAATGAAGGAGATTACAGGATAACCAACATTCCTGAAAATGCCACCCTGATTTTTTCATTTGTTGGAATGAAAACACATGAAGTAGTTATTGGCAATCAGTCCGGAATTGATGTGAGAATGGAGGAAGAATCAATAGGCTTGGAAGAAGTAGTTGCCGTGGGATATGGAACTATGAGAAAATCTGATTTGACAGGTTCAGTAAAACGAGTTTCAATTGATGATAGTGCTCCTGCTGCAAACATAAATCTAACCCAAGCATTATCAGGTGCCTCTGCAGGCATAAATATTCTACAATCAAGTGGACTGGCAGGTGCAGCAGGCAATCTCTCAATCAGGGGCCAGACTTCACTCTCGGCAAGCAATACCCCCTTAATTGTATTAGATGGAATAATTTATTCTGGTGACTTGAATGAAATAAATACCGGCGATGTAGAATCTGTTGACATACTTAAAGATGCCAGTGCAGCAGCTGTATATGGATCAAGAGCAGCAAATGGTGTAATTATCATCACAACCAAAAGAGGTAAAACAGACAAACCTACGATTTCATTCAGCACGTATTATGGCTATCAGGATATGACTAATAATCCTATGAAGGTGATGAACGCAGAGCAGTATGCCATACGAATGGTTGACTATTACTATCAGCAGGATTTATATAACTGGTATCGCACAAAACCAACAAGCGATGCAGGCAAACCCGTTCGGCCTGATGTCACAGATCGTAATGTAGTTGCTGCACGACTTAGAACTGCTGAAGAACAAAATAATTATCTGGAAGGCAATGAAATTGATTGGGTGGATGAAGTGACACAATTAGCCCCGATTCAAAATTACCAGATTAGCGTTTCAGGAAGGAGTGAAAAAAGCAATTATTATTTAGGAGGATCCTACTCTGATGAGAAAGGGATTTTATTAAATGACAGATTTAAAAGATTATCTCTACAATTTAACTTTGATACAGAAATTACAGACTGGTTAAAGTTAGGAATGAATTCATCATATGCCCACCTTGATTTTTCGGGTGAACAAGCAAGTTTAAGTGAAGCCAGAGAAGCAACTCCACTGGCAGACAGAAAAATTGGACCTGATTACGATATGGATTTAACCGGAGAAAGTTATATGCGATATCCTCTTTATCCTCTGTATATTGATAATGATGATTACTTAAACAGACTATTCCTGGTTGGAAGAGGAACTATATCAATACCCTGGATAACAGGACTTACCAATGAATTCAACTATTCTTACACAAATGTTGGAAGATACGATAATTCATTTTTCCCTGTTAAAACTCCTGAAGGTTCGGTAAACCGTGGTCAAGCAACAAAAATAAACTTTGACAGAAATAATTGGCTTTTAAATAATATACTAACTTATGTGAGGTCTTTCGAAGACCATCGAGTGCATGCCACCCTACTTTACAGTAGAGAACATGGCAATTATCACAGATCCGAACAAAATGCAACAGGGTTTGACCTTCCGGTTCTTGGATATAATAATATGACTCTTGGTGAAATTGCCACAGTGGGTTCATCTGCATGGGAAGAAAATAGTGTTTCATACATGGCCCGGGCCAACTATTCTTATTTAAGCCGTTATATGATCACTGCTACTATTCGACAAGATGGTTTCTCCGGATTTGGAGATACACGAAAATATGCAACTTTCCCATCAGTTTCTCTTGCCTGGGTTGCATCAGATGAACCTTTTCTGCAAAATATTTTTGACAATACATATTTTAAAATCAGAACATCTTATGGAAAAAATGGAAATCAGGGCATAGGACGTTATTCAACGTTTTCCAAATTGGGAATAGATGCCTATGTATATGGATCTTCAACAGCTCTTTCGTTATATCCTAATTCTTTAGGAAATGCAGATTTAGGATGGGAAACTACTTCTTCGCTTAATCTTGGAATAGATTATGGATTTTTGAATCAGAGAATTTCTGGATCTATTGATGTATACACAGCTAATACTTCAGATGTATTGGTTGAAAGAGCACTCCCGGAAACCACTGGATTTGAAAGTATCTGGACCAATATAGGGGGAATTCAAAATAAGGGAATCGAGGTAGAGGTTTCAACTATAAATATAGATAATACTAGTGCAACAAATAAATTAGGATGGCTTACTAATTTTGCCTTCTCTTTAAACAGGAATAAGATTACAAAATTATATGGAGGAGAGAATGACAATGACATAGGTAATTCCTGGTTTGTTGGAGAACCTATCGGAGCTATTTATGATTATGAAATGGCGGGTGGACTATGGACAGAAGAAGAACTTTATAGTGGAAATATTTATGACAACTGGTATCCTGGCCAATATAAGTATGTTGATCAGAATAATGATGGTGCAATTAAAGCAGACGATGATAAAAAAATCATAGGCAATAGAGATCCTAATTTTAGATTTAGCATCAATAATACACTGACTTACAAGAACATTTCTCTCTCCTTTTTAATAAATTCAATAGTTGGAGGCGGAGGCTATTTTATGGCGGATAATAGTTCAGTCGTGAATGTCCATAATAACTCAGACTATGTTTACAGGCAAAACGGATCAGCAGTTCGTCCTTACTGGACTCCTGACAATGGAGTTAACAATTCAACAGGAATTTATCATGCACCACCTGTTTTAAGTGGTATTTATGAAAGCAGAGGTTTTGTACGATTACAAGATATTTCTCTTTCCTATAAATTTGGTAGCAATTTATTAGAAACACTTAATCTTGAATCTTTTATGTTTTATATTGCTTCAAAAAATCCATATACCTGGACAAAATGGTCAGGATGGGATCCTGAAACTGGAACCAGTAACTATCCTCTCATGAGAAATGTGACAGTAGGATTCAGAATTTCATTATAGATAAATCTTTAGAAATGTGCATTAAAGAACAAAAAAGAAAGCAAATGAAAAATTATAAGTTTTATATAAATAAATATTATTTAATAACAGGATTAGTACTGATGATTTTCACATCCTGTAATGACGAGATATTAAAAGAAACTCCACTTGATTTTCTTGCTCCGGAAGTTGCTTACACGAGCGTTGAAGGAATACAACAAGGAATTAATGGATTACATACCCAGGTTCGTGCAAATTATTACTACGGATATAATGACACGCAAACTCAGATGTATGGACTGGGTACTGATTTGGCTTTTATGGGGGAAGATCCGTCAAGTACGAGATGGTTAAATGACTATCCGGTTTTTTTACGTCCTGATAATCCCTGGTCTAGTTGGGCATGGAATAATGAGTACAATCAAATACAAAGAGCGAATGTTCTTATTAAAAGTATTGAAGAATCTTCGGATGAAATATGGGAAAGTGAAGCACAAAAAAATGCTCTTATGGCAGAAGCAATGTTTTTCCGTGCTTTTTCTTATCGTATACTTACCACTTTTTATGGTGACGTACCATTAGTAAAAGAACCTGTTAATTCAGCAAAAACTGATTTTGTCAGAGCACCAAAAGAAGAAGTATATGATTTAATGAAAGATGACTTACTATTTGGCACAGTTAATTTACCTGAACCCGGCGAAGAAAAAGCTCCAGGCAGAATAACTCAGGGAGCAGCCTGGACCATACTCAGTGAGTTATATATTACTATGGGTGAGAATCAATTAGCTGTTGATGCAGCCTCCCAGGTTATTGATGGCTATAATTATCAATTAATGAC
Organism: Mariniphaga sp.; assembly: GCA_035645995.1. GTDB lineage: Bacteria > Bacteroidota > Bacteroidia > Bacteroidales > Prolixibacteraceae > Mariniphaga. Next base: position 4,340 of record DASRQG010000303.1, read on the forward strand.
ACAAAGATTTGGAACCAAACTTGGAAATGACATTTTTGGATCTGGTGATGTATACTTTGACCTATTTGGGTTTGGAAACCATAATCTCACTGAAAATACAGAAGCAATTTGGGTAATTCAAATAGAACCTTTAATTACCGGAGGAGGAACTAATACAGGAGAAAGAGCCTGGGGCCCCGCTTATTTCAGGTTAGGTAACACACCTGATGGATTTCCTGGTATTAGAGGGGAATTTGTAAATGGTATTTATACAGGATATTCTGATACTTTAGGCCGTTCTGTTGGTTGGTTTTGCCCAACAAATTATCTCAAATATGATATTTGGCAAAGTGATTGGGATAATGATATTCGTAATGCCGAACATAATATTAAGCGAAATTTTTATTATGACAATCCTAATTCTCAATATCATGGAAAGAAAATTGATTTTAGTCTTTACCCTGCAGGCTCAAGAGACAGCCAAAAAGATACTTGTTCCTATATTTTCCCATATTGGATGAAGTTTGCCGATCCATTAAACCACTTTACAGATGAAGCACGTTCCGGAGGTGGAAATAATCATAAGGATATATATGCACTCCGATTACCGGAAACTATTTTATTACGTGCAGAAGCTTATCTTAATCTGGGAGAAAGAGAACTCGCAGCGGCGGATATAAATATCATCAGAAATAGGGCTAACGCTACTCCCGTTACTCCTGCTGAAGTTGATATCGACTATATATTAGATGAACGGGCCAGAGAATTATATGGTGAAGAATTTAGAAATATGACATTACGCCGGGTTGGAAAATTAGTTGAAAGAACTAAGGAATTTAATAATAATCCTAAAATCCCAGGCGCAAATATTCAGGAACATCATATATTATATCCAATTCCACAAGCAGCAATCGATTTAAATATCAATGCTACTATAGAACAGAATCCGGGATATTAAATATTTCAATAAATAATTACTACATCTGGTAGAATTATTTTACTACAACAAATTTAAGGAAAAGGATCACCTTCACTGCCATTTAAAATCAATATTGCGGGTTGGTGATCCTTTTGCTTCTTAATATCAAATGAAGACCTTCATGAATCCGGCCCTGATTCTGTAGACGCAATAATTACTGCTTTTTTATCCATCGTATCACCTCTTCCTGGAATTCAGGAGAGAAACGATTGTAATCAACCGGAGCAATTAATTGAATATTATTCTCCGAACTGTGAAGAGCATATACTTTTTTCACTCCGAAAACACATTGCTGCACATCGTCGAAATGGGTATATTGATCCCACGTAGGTGAAATGATAAGCAAGGGGCGGGGAGCTATGCATCCCATAATCTCATCAAAATCGTAAGGGATATGTTCCTCTTTTCCGGCAAAGAAACCCAACCGCGGTATTAAACCGTGTAAATGAGAATATTCATAAATACCTTCAGCTGTTTTCCCGGGAGTATTGGTGCGCATAGGTGAGAATCCTGAAACAGATGCTACCCCTGCAATACGATTATCGAGAGCAGCGCTGTATAGGCCAACACTACCTCCCAGGGCATATCCTGCCACCCATATTTGACCTGCATCGATAAAATCAATTTCATGCAAGGCATCAACAGCCCAGCGGACGTCAGCCACCATCCGTCCCATTTTTGACCATTTAGGAAAACGTTCATAAAAATAAGTTCCCTCTTCAATCCGGCTTCCAAACCCTATCTGGTCGAAAGCAAAAACCACAAATCCTGCTTTAGTAAGCTGGTTAATGAAATGTCCTGATTTGGCATAGCCGGTGGAGTATGAATAGGGATGGAGATAGATGATTGCTGGTTTCTTGTCCGTACTGGTATCATGTTCCTTTTTATAGTACAATTGGCCAAAAAGCAATGGACGACTCTCCACGTCAGGCCCAACTCTCGGCAATCCGACTACATCAGGCATATAGTCTGGTTGCTGTCCAGGCCCCACTGAATGAGGTTCTTTTCCCAGACCCCATTTGATATGCTGACGAATAATGTTGGCTTTTTTATCCCAATCCTCTACGGTTGTAATTCTACGTGATTGGTCATCAGCCAGAAGATCATGATTTTGTTTAGGAGGAAACTCTGTCGGATCAATGGTCTCATTACTTAGGGCACTCCATTTTGAAAAGCTATAGTTATAGAGAAGATGATTTGTCGGTTTGATGTAGTTCCTGCTGAATACATAGTCAAAAAAGTCAAGATATCTTTCGATGTCTCTTGCAGCTGGTGAATGAAGTCCTAACCGGTTATCAATAGCCAGCCGGTTTTCGGCTCCTAAGAACTCATAGGCTTCAAGAGCTGAATGATATGCCTGTTCCATTGCCCACGCATTTCCTGCAGATTCGATATAGGATGAGGTAAGCATTAGTCCACGAGGTGCAATAAGGGCCATCAGGGAGTTTTGATCTACAGGCATTTTATTCTCCCTTCCAATGAAAAAGCGCAGACGTGGATGCAACCAGTGTGGACGTATCCAGGTGAGGTATTCAATTGTTTCGGTTGCATATCTATCGGAAGTATAACGAAAAGGCATTTCTCCGCCGGTTCCGCCGCTAATGGGAATCACTGCCTTAATACGTTCATCAAGAGCTGCTGCCCATAAGGCCATCTTCCCGTTCCTCGAAAGTCCGGTCAGAGCAATCTGCTCACGATTGACCTGCTCCAGTGTATGGAGGTAGTCGATAGCTCTTGATGCAGCCCATCCCCAGCGCATGATGGTACTGAAGTCAAATTCCGGCCAATAGAGTTCTTCGTACTCCTCACTGTCGTCGTGATAACCGTACTTTGGATCGGTGGCTGCAAATCGGCAGGCGATATATCCTCGACGGACTGCCGCTTGTACCCAATCGTAACGATCCTTTTTCCACGGGCATATAAATACCGGGAAAGGTCCTTCACCGGGAGGGATCAACAGGGTAATGTGCAACTGTGCCTTCATATCGGGCCCAAACCGAAGCAAAACATCCCTCTCTGTCAGTTCTCCTAAATTCCGTTCCTCAATCACCTTAGCCATTATTTGCCCGGGAGGGGGAGGTATCGTGCCGGTGATCCAATGCTGCATCTGTTCCTTCATGATTTGTCTCTTTTCCTGCCATAGAGCCATAGTTGTTACTGGAATATTTTCTCTCCCCTCATCAATGATCAACGGGTTAGGAAGGAATGGCAGGCTGGGAAGCAAATCAAAATCCGGTGGTAATTCACCAGAACGGGATACCCAGTCACTCCATGTAAAATCATCAGGTGATACATGAGGAGGTGGAGTACCCGGTAATTGATCGCCGGGAGATACCCTCCTGTCCTCAGGAAGCACATGCATCAATTGTTGAAGAAAGTCAGCCGGAGTTAACTTTTTTTGACTAAAAAGTAGCAAAGGCAGAAAAAAAAATAATGCGAGATTTATTAAAAGTTTCATTGTTTGATTTTTAATTTTCAGCTTCTATTGAGTTGTAATAAGGAAAAGAGTTTGGAAAGTGACTTATAATCCACCTGCGGAGATCATATACTCCTTTGCGCAAATTTAATAAAAGTTTTTAACAGAGAGTGTCTTAACGTAGTTGCAGGAAGCCACCACCATACCTTCGGATACAGACTTTATGCCATCACCACTAATCGCTATTGAGTTCACATAAATTTGCACAGATCCGTCTGAATAGAATATAGGACCGTGATCAATGTATTTTCTGCAGGCAAATAGAAAATAATAAACTTTAAAAATGCTTCTCAATCGTCAGTTTATATCAATTCAACGAATCTGTAAATGATTTATCCTTGATCATATTGTGCTGTTGTGCCATTTTAATTATTTCGGTAAGAATTTGCTGTTCAATCCCCTGCTTCCATTTTGAAGGCAACCCGTATACCATTTGAGAGGTCTCTCCTTCATACCCCCCCTCCTTTAAAACGATTTCAGAAGGAATATATGCCATCAAGTCATTTGAGTATCCTATAACAAATATATCTTTACCTAAGGTTTTTTTTAATTTAATAGCATATTCTACTAATAGTTCTCCTCCAAGTATTGTGATTAGCTGATCATCTAATTGCCAAACTTGTACGGGATAAGGGTAAGTTTCAGGAATATCTTCTTCATTTTCAACTTTACTGAGTATTTCGGCAGCCCATTTTTTCATATATCCTGAATATTCGCTATTCATTTTTCTTAATGCTTCAATAGAGGGTAAAGTATCCAATTTAATATCAATCTCTGAATAAGCTGATTTTAATATTGGAGAGAGCGGCCTCATATCTTCACTTAATACCCGTTCCACAGCAGCAGCCAATTCAAGCCCATATTGTTTGGCAAGGGCAACTGTTCGTCGCGGTAATGGATTCTGATCTGCTCCGGCACCTTGAAAAAACATTGCTGTTGCGCCTTTAAATTTTTCTTCAAGTTCAAGTTGTGCAAATCCCGGATAGTCTCCTGACCATAAATAACCATTCAACACTGTTGGATGGCAGGCATAACCAAAAATAATAGCTGCCGGCATTTCATCCTGATGCACGACTTTCAGAACAGGTACAGCAAAATCATTTGGCCCTTTCAATTCACTAAGCTCACTTATTTTTGATTCAATATTATTTCTTCGATTTACCTGAAATCGCACAACACCATTTTCGGCATATATTCTTGCCGGTTTTATGGCATTTTTAGATTTAATGCTTATGTCTATAATTTGATCTTCCAACCACAATGAATATTCTTTTAATTTTTGTTCCTGCTCATTATCAATCGGGTAAATATTACTTAATGCTTCAGGAAGCACAGGGCCTGAATGTGTATGAGAACTGCTTA
>DASRQG010000304.1:0-9922 GCA_035645995.1 Mariniphaga sp.
ATTGCGCATTGTTTTTGTTTTCAATCTGATTTTGGTTCTGGGCATCCAGGTGAATGCTCAGGTAACTACTTCAGGTATGAATGGCTTTATCACGAGTGATCAGGGAGAAAGATTGCCCGGAGCTACTGTTGTCGCTGTACACGAACCATCCGGTACACAGTATGGAACAATTACTAATTCTGAAGGTAAATTTAACCTTCAGGGTATGAGGCCGGGGGGGCCATACAAAGTGGATATTTCATTTATTGGATATTCAACTAAAACTTATACGGATATAAGACTTTATCTGGGTGAGGCTTTTGTGTTGGATGTAGTTTTGGATGAAAGTACTGTTGATGTTGGTGAAGTATTAATTGTTGGAAGAAAAGCTTCAGCATTTCAGACAGATAAAACCGGAGCTACCACAAACATCTCTAATGAGCAGATGACTGCCATGCCTTCAATAAACAGGAGTATTTCAGATATTGCTCGTATATCCCCTTATGCAAATGGTTTGAGTTTTGCCGGCGGAGATGGCCGTTCAACTAATTTTACCGTTGACGGGGCTAATTTTAATAATAACTTTGGATTGGGTGCTAATCTTCCAGGTGGTGGTAATCCAATTTCTATTGATGCAATCGAAGAGGTACAGGTTGTTGTTGCTCCTTTTGATGTAAGACAAACAAATTTTATTGGTGGAGGTATTAATGCCATTACCAAATCTGGAACTAATACCTTCAAAGGGTCTGCTTATTCCTATCTTACCAATCAAAATATGAGGGGAAACTCGATAGGGGATGTTGATTTTGGTGAACGTGATAAAGAATCCAGAACTATTTATGGAGCAACTTTAGGTGGACCTATCATCAAGAATAAATTGTTCTTTTTTGTGAATGGTGAATATGAAGTACGGCCTGGACAGGTTGTAACCTGGAGACCTTCTGAAGATGGGATTGCAAATACAGACCTCTCATTCTCCCGTACCAGTGTTGCTGATATGGAACGGGTAAGGCAGCATTTAATTGATAACTATGAATATAATCCGGGTTCTTATTCAGATTATCCTGCTGATGAAAGTAACCGTAAATTGCTGGCACGTATCGATTGGAATATTGATAATGCAAATAAACTAAGTGTTCGATATAATTATACCAAAAACCAGGCATGGAATCCTACAAATGGAAATTCAACGGATGCTGGTTTTAGGAATTATGCAATGAATCGTATTTCACAATATTCAATGGCTTTTTCCAATTCATTGTATTCGATGGATAATATCGTGAATTCTGTTGCCCTCGATTTGAACAGTCGTATTTCTGATAAGGTTTCTAATCAGTTTCTTACCACATATACTATGATAAAAGATATGCGAGGTTCAAATTCTAATCCGTTCCCTTTTATTGATATCATGAACGGAGTAACAGAAGATGGAAGGCAAATTCTTGAACCTTATATGTCGGCCGGTTATGAGTTGTTTACATGGAACAATGGTGTAAACAACAACATATTCAATATCATCGATAATGTAACTTTATACCTGAGCCAGCATAAAGTAACTGCCGGTTTAAGTTATGAATACCAAATGGCTAATAACTCATATATGCGTAATGGTACAGGTTATTACCGGTATGCAAGTGTGGAGGATTTTCTGAATCAGGCAGCACCAAGAGATTTTGCAATTACTTATGGATATGATGGTGAAATGAATCCGGCAGCCGAGGTTGCATTTAATCAATTCGGGCTCTATGCACAGGATGAATGGAACGTTGCTTCAGGATTGAAATTAACTTATGGTATTCGTGCTGACTATATTAAGTATGTAGATAATATTATCAGAAACAATGCGATTTATGACCTGGATTTTGAGGGTCGGAAAATAGATACCGGAGAATGGCCAACAGCTAAAGTTCAATTATCACCCCGAGTAGGTTTTACCTGGGATATTATGGGTGATCAAACACTGAAACTTAGAGGAGGTTCGGGAATTTTTGCCGGTAGATTACCATTGGTATTTTTTACAAATATGCCAACCAACTCAGGTATGGTGCAAGGTAGTTATGCTGCTCAAACAAGATATGATGCTGAAGGCAATATCACATCTGTAGATCCCAATTTGGCATTATTGGAAGGGCCTATGATTACAGATGTAAATGAAATGATTGATCGACTTGGCCTGCCTACCACTATAACTCCTGAACAAGGTGCTTTGCCACGCGATATTAACGCGATTGATCCTGATTTCAAGATGCCACAAGTATGGAAATCATCACTGGCAGTTGATTATGAAGTTCCGGTTGAATTTCCTATGACTGTGATCCTGGAAGGTATTTTTACCAAGAACCTAAATGGTGTTATGCTAAAGAATTATAATCTAATGCAGCCCGATAATACCTGGTTACGCTTTAATGGACCTGATGACAGGTATATTTATCCCGAACTCAGTGAAATTTCTTTAACTTCAAGAAATGCATATGTTCTGGCTAACAATAGTGAAGGATGGGGAGCTATTGGTAATATTACTGTATCCGCTGAACCTGTGCAGGATTTAAATCTGATGGGAGCTTTTACACTTACAGAATCTAAAGAAGTTTCTGGAATGCCTGGTAGTAATGCTGCTTCTGCCTACACAGGTATGGTTCAGGTAAATGGTCCACATCTGCCGCAGGTTCAACGTTCGCAGTATGTAGTTCCTTCTAAAGCCATTGCATCAGCTTCATACCGAATTCCATGGCAAAATGATAATGCTAATTCTGCAACTTTGCTTAATGTGTTTTATTCAGGTTTCTCTCCTTCAGGTTATAGCTTTACGTATGCCAATGATATGAATGGTGATGAACAAGCTACTGATCTTATATATATACCTCGTGAAAAAGGGGAAATAAATTTTATAACCGCTGAGGATGAAGATGCGTTTTTTAATTTTGTTGAACAGGATAGGTATCTGAAAAGAAATAAAGGAAATTATGCTGAAGCATATGCAGCAAGAGCTCCATGGGTTCATCGTTTCGATCTGCGTATAGCACGTGAATATTATATAAATGTTGGTAACACAACCAATACACTTCAGTTTAATGTTGATATCCTGAATTTTGGAAATCTTTTGAATAATGAATGGGGTGTAGAAAAGAATATGTTCGAAGCTAATAACGGACAAATTCTTAGGTACGAAGGAAGAGATGCAAATAATACACCTTCTTTTTCTATGGCAAAAGATGCTAACGGAAATTATTTGACTAAAACTTATTCTACTTTCTATAATTATAATCAAAATTGGTCATTACAGATTGGTGTCCGTTATTTCTTTTAATTGCTTATTGCATATCAACAGGCTAAAAAAAGGCTGCAGATAATAAACCTGCAGCCTTTCTTGTATAATAAAGTTTAATAGTTGTTGATGCTGTTAATTCTGACAGGATTATTTATGTAGTACTTATCTTTTGGTTTCCTTTAGTTCCCTATTAAATGGTTATAATTTCACTATACCAACTCCTGTACTTCTCCAGATCCGGAGCAATGGAAAAGTGGCACTTACTGGACTTGGACTGGACTTGGTATGGATATGATCTGTAGTTTTACCTGTTGAAAGGCTAATAAAAATGTAGAAATGCGAGATTCGATTTTAGGTACACCAACTATTTCGTAAAGTTGATTTTGAACGCGAAAGTAGTAAGTCTATAAATCTAATTTAATCTTGCTGTTCGTCTTGTAATCAGTAGAGAAAATTTCCCTTGAATTAATAATCTGTTTGCCATTAATCTAATTTACAATTAAAGTAAGACATAAAATTCATAAAAATAATCAGATTCAGTTGTTTTGTTAACTGTATGAAAATCAGTTATTGGGATCAGTCATGGGGCAGTTATTGAAAATTTTTTCAAAATTTTTTATACTTTTATGGTACTTTGTGTTGCATGGTACTAAAATTTATTTGTATATTTGTATAACCAACAACAAGGTAATTAAGAGTAGTCTTTTAAAGAAAGTTCTATAAATTTTGTAACGGAACAGAAAACACGTCGTCATAGAAACAGAGAAACAAGAAAACAGGAAAAATTTTAAAAAGAAGAAGCCATGAAAACAAAAACAAATTTTAAGAAGACGGCAATTCGTTCAGGAGCCGTAGTCGTAAGCTTTGTGTTAATAAGTTTTACGGTGAGTGCACAAGGGTTTTGGAAGAAACTTTTAACCAACAGTAGTTTCAATGAAATTGCAATAGCAATGATTGAACAGCCGGAAGGAGTTAATGCTTCCGGAACATCTGCTGCAGGAAGTACTAGCTGGAATACTTTTGACCTGGCTTTCGACCCGGCACTTGAACTTGAAGGATGGATGTCGGATGAGGATTATTTTTATTCCTCAGAATTTCAGTCAGTAGAAGCAAGTGCGGAATTGAATTTTAAGGAATCTGAAATGGCTAAGTTTGATCTTCAGGCTGATGTAAATGAATCGTTGAAAATAGAAAGCTGGATGTTACAGGAAAACTACTGGATCAGGTAAGTCTGTGAAGAGAACGAGGACGAGATGGGATGGAGGAGGAAAGTAGATAATTAAAGAAAAATCAAAAATGAAACTGGAGAATACAAAAGCACAAATGAGGAAGGGGGTTCTTGAATACTGCATTCTTTTAGTGCTGGATGGTGAGCCGCTTTATGCGAGTAACATCATAGAAGCATTAAAAGCTGCTAAGATGATTGTAGTAGAAGGAACTCTATATCCTTTGCTTACGCGCCTTAAGAATGCCGGCTTACTTACGTACCGTTGGGAAGAGTCAAATCAAGGCCCTCCCCGTAAATATTATGAACTCACTGATAAAGGCAGGAAGTTTTTAGACGAGCTGGAAAATTCCTGGTCGGAATTGGTGGATGCTGTAGGAAAAATTAGAAAGAACAGAGCCTGATTTAAATCTTTAAACCAATTCATAATTCAAAGAACAGTAAGAAATGAAAAAAACATTTACAATAAATATAAGCGGTACAATTTTTCATATTGAAGAGGATGCTTATGAAACCCTTCAGAGATATCTGATTAACCTTAAAGCCCATTTTGGGGAAGAAGAAGAAGGGAAAGAAATTCTGAATGATATTGAAGCCCGAATAGCAGAAATATTTACAGAAAAAACTACGGATGATAAAAATGTTATCACACTGCAATGGGTTGAGGACGTGATCTCAATAATGGGTACTCCTGAAGATTTTGTTGCTGAGGAGACAGATGATGACAGTGTATATTCTGATATTACTAAAAGAAAGCGTCGGTTATACAGGGACCCTGAACACAGAGTATTAGGTGGAGTATGTAGTGGATTGGGGGCATATTTTAATATGGACCCGGTTATTCTCCGGATATTGTTTGTAGTGTTAATATTTATAACGACGGGAGCTGCTCTTCTTGCTTATATTGTACTGTGGATAGCCGTACCACCAGCTGTAACTACTGCACAGAAGCTTGAAATGCGTGGACAGGAAGCAACGGTAAAAAATATTGAAAAGTCGATTCGAGAAGAAGTAAAAGAGGTTCAGGAAAGCTATAGGAAGTTCCGGCAGTCGGATACCTATGCACGGGGAAAAAAAAAGATGGCAGCAGCTGGTGATGTCGCATTTAATATTCTAAAGCTTTTATTAAAGGTTGCTGTAGTGGTGATGGGTGTGGTACTTATAATTGTTGGGATACTAGTGTTGCTCGGGCTTATCTCATCATTAATTTTTGGTCAGTCGTTAATGCAGGGATTGCCAATGGTATGGGGGGCTGAAGTTCATTTACCGGAAGTGCTGGATTACATAGTTGAGCCCGGTGCTGTTCGTTGGGGATTGATAGCGATTGGATTCTTGATTGGGATCCCTATGCTGGCAATGATTTATGTGGGATCAAAACTGGTTTTCCATTATCGCTCTAACAATACAATGGTTGGTTTAGCTATGGCCGGAGTATGGTTAATTGCTGTAATCATCCTGTTTATAGTTTCAACCAGTCAGATTCGGAACTTTCAGAATGAAAACTCTGTAGTTGTTAATAATACGATTCCCTGCGACACCTGTCAAACCCTTTATCTGGAGCTTGGAGAGGATATGTATAAAGGATATGCAGCTCATGGATGGGATTTGAACCATCTCAGGGTTATGCACGCACGTGGTGAAAGAATTTTATTGGGATCTCCGCGACTTGATATTGAAAAATCCGGGAATGACGAATTTTCAGTGTCAATCCGTAAAACATCAAGAGGTAGAACTCGGGAAAGTGCAAGAGACCATGCCTCAGGATTGGAATATAAGTATGAACTTAAAGATTCGGTATTGGTATTTGATCCCTATTTTTTCCTGGAGCAGGGAGACAAATGGCGTGATCAGAAAATGTTTATTACGTTGAAGGTTCCTGAGGGTAAGCGTATTTATCTTAATGAAGATATGGTAGATATAATTTATGATGTAGAAAATGTCACCAATACCTGGGACAGAGAAATGGTAGGGAAATATTGGGATATGAAACCCGAAGGCCTCACACTGCTGGAATCAAAGGCAGAGGAGGAATCCCAACCGGAGGAGGAACCCCAAACAGTGGATGAATAAAGAAATTAATTAGTCATGGATTTTGAACCCGTATGTAATTCAATTTATGTGCGGGTTTTTTTATTATAGTCTTTCATATAATATACAGTAGTAACTCATTAAAATTTAGTACGTATAGGAAATAAAAGAGAAGTAAATGAGGATGTTGATGTGTATTTGTATGTTATTGGTTGCTTTTGTTTCGTATGGACAGGAAGCAGATCCTTTTTTTGCATTGCGAAACAAAATGGTTAAAAATCAGATTGAAAGGCGTGGGATAAGGGATAGTAAGATTTTGGATGCTTTTCGAAAAGTTGAGCGACACAAGTTTGTTCCGGATGAATATGTTGCCCATGCCTATTCTGACTCCCCCTTACCTATTGATGAGGGGCAAACCATATCTCAACCCTATATAGTTGCCTATATGACTGATGCACTTAATTTGCAATCTTCTGATAAAGTGTTGGAAATAGGTACTGGCTCGGGATATCAGGCAGCTATACTAGCTGAAATATGCGATTCAGTCTTTACAATCGAACTTTTTGAGAGTTTGGGTAAAAGAGCCAGGGAAATTTTTGATAAGTCAGGATATTCAAATATTTATTCAAAGGTTGGTGACGGATATAAGGGTTGGCGTGAATATGCACCATTTGATGCTATAATGGTAACGGCTTCTCCCGAAAAGATACCTGAGCCTCTGAAGGCACAGTTGGCAGAAGGGGGGAGAATGATTATTCCGGTAGGAGCTGCTCCAGTACAGCATTTGGTAATATTAAGGAAAAGAAATGGGCGGATTAAGGAGGAGCGGGTTTTGCCTGTACGTTTTGTTCCTATGATCGATTCGTTGGGCAATAGGTATTAACTAAAAGGGGAGGTGTTATTAATTGGACGGAAACCAACAATTTTAGCCATTGGTCTCAATTTTTTCTTTTATTTTCGCAATTCTTTTGTTTAGAAAATTATGTGGCTAAAGGTTTCCGGCATCATCTTGCGATATAGAATTAGTTTGTTATTTGTTTTAGTAGCTATCACTGCATTTTGGGGATATCATGCCGGGAATGTGGAGATGTCGTATGAGCAATCCTCACTTTTACCCCGAAAAGATCAAGCTTATAAGGACTATCAGCATTATGTAAAGGTTTTTGGTGAAGAAGGTAACCTCATTATACTGGGTATACAAGATACTGATTTTTTTCAATTAGATCATTTTGAGGCGTGGGGAGTATTAAGTGAAGAGTTGTTACAGGTTGATGGTGTAGATGGATTGCTGACCATAACCAATGCCTACAATCTTATAAAGAATACAGAAGAGCGACAGTTTGAAATACATGAAATTTTTCATGATACTATTTCTTCACAAATAGAATTAAATGAGCGTACAGAGTTATTTAAGAGTCTGCCATTTTATAAAAATCTATTATATAATCCTGACACCCATTCTTATCTTCTTGCACTGACAATCAATAAAGATAAAATGGCTACCAAAGAACGAGAGAGGGTAGTGAAAGATATTCAGCAAGTTGGTAGAACCTTTGAGGAGAAACATCATGTTGATCTACGGTATTCCGGCATGCCATACATAAGAGTTGTCAATTCAATAAAGATAAAGAACGAACTTTATTTATTCAGTGTAATGGCACTTGTTATCTGTATAATCGTCCTTTTTATATTTTTCAGGTCGTTTAAAGCAGTTTTTTTTCCGGTAGTAATAGTATTATCAGGAGTTATATGGGCACTTGGAATGCTATCCTTTTTTGGTTATAAGATAACCTTACTCACCGGTATGATTCCACCCTTACTTATTGTGATTGGTATTCCCAACAGTATTTACATGCTCAATAAATTTCATCATGAGTATGTCAGGCATGGGAATAAAATCAAAGCCCTTCAGCGGGTAATTATAAGGATTGGGAATGCGACTTTTTTAACAAATCTTACCACTGCATCAGGATTTGCAACTTTCATGATCGTTAAAAGTCAAATTTTAAGGGAATTTGGGATTATCGCATCACTGAATATTATGAGTTTATTTCTTTTATCACTGATGCTTATACCTATCATTTTTAGCTTTATAGGGCCACCCTCATCAAGACATGTAAAACATCTTGAAAGTGGTTTTGTGAAGGCTATAACCAAGAGGTTAATTTATATTACACAATACCATCGGATAAAAGTTTATATAGTTGCCCTCACAATATTAGTAATTGGGGTTTACGGAATAACGCTCATTAAAAGTTCAGGATATATGGTTGATGACATTCCTGAACATGATCCGGTGTATGAAGATCTTAAATTTTTTGAATCAAATTTTGAAGGATTGATGCCACTTGAAGTTATGGTTGATACAAAACGACCTGGTGGAGCACTTCAGTTAAATACATTCCGAAAAATCGATAAACTGGAACAACAATTTTCGGATTACAATGAATTATCATCCCCTCTGTCGCTGGTAAATCTACTTAAGTTTTCGAAGCAAGCTTTTTATAATGGTCATGAAGGTTATTATAGCTTGCCAAACAACCGTGAAGTTAATTTTATAATGCAGTACATAGGAGGTGAGGATACCAGCACCAATATGCTTAATAGTTTTATCGACAGTACTCAACAGGTTACGCGTATAAGTTTCAGGATGAAGGATGTGGGAACACAAAGGATGGAGGAATTATATAGTTTATTAAAAACTGATATCGATTCTATTTTTCCTGCTGATAATTATGATGTAACAATTACCGGTTCCAGTGTAACTTTTTTTAGAGGGACTCAATATCTATTGCGAAGTTTGTTTACCAGTTTAGGGCTGGCTATTTTGCTGATTGCAATATTTATGGCATTGATGTTTTCTAGTGCCCGAATGGTATTCATGTCTTTATTACCCAATATTTTTCCTCTAATATTTACGGCAGCAATAATGGGTTTTGCAGGAATTCCAATTAAAGCTTCTACTATTTTAGTTTTCAGTATAGCCTTCGGTATATCGGTTGACAGTACTATTCATTTTTTAGCTAAGTACAGACAAGAATTACTTTTATCGGGCTGGAATATAAGGCGGTCGGTTGTAATTGCACTCAGAGAAACAGGAGTGAGTATGTTTTATACAGCCGTAGTATTGTTTTTCGGTTTTGGTATTTTTGCGTTATCAGGTTTTGGGGGTACTCAGGCAATGGGTATACTTGTTTCACTAACGTTGCTTGTTGCAGTGACATCTAATCTTATTTTATTGCCTTCGTTATTGTCATCACTTGACAGGCTTGGTACCATACGATCGTTCAAAGAACCTTTGCTTCACATATATAATGAGGAGGAAGATATTGAACTGGAAGAACTTAAAATAAAGAATAACAACTCCAAAAACGATTGATAATGTATACTATTGATGAGCTTCAAAAGATACTTAACGCTGA
>DASRQG010000305.1:0-2174 GCA_035645995.1 Mariniphaga sp.
TCATTCATATTAGCCAGTAATTCATATTCGCCACCTTCCTTGTCAACAATGAGGCGTTTCAAAACAGCCTCTGCCTCCTGTGTTTTGTTAATGGTTAAGTACGCTTTGGCAAGCCCCATCAATCCACTGCCTTTTGTTGCCCTGCCTCCTTGACCACTAAGTTCCGGAGCATCTTTTTTGTAACAAAGTTCTGCGGCTTTTGTAAAATCAGGAATGATGGCTAAGTTGTAGATATCGTCTATACTTGAGCGACCGTTACCGAAAGCATCCATTGGAGAAGCATATTCTTCAATTACCAGCGGAAGTTCACCGTATAAACGTACAAGATTAAAATAGGCTAATCCTCGCAAAAAATGGCATTCACCTATCATCGCTTCGACTTCTCGTTGTTCAGCGGGTACCTCTGTGGTAAAGTTTTCAAGGTTTTTCAACATTGTATTACACCTTGAAATCATCAAAAAATTGTCATTGTATATGTTCGATTCTGAATTCGATACTGACTTCTCAAAACGCCTGAATACATTGTTTAACTGAATAGTTTTTGCTGTACTCGCCATATAAGATACAGTTCTTATCATTCTGTCATGCTGGTATATCGATTGCAAAACCTTATAACAGCCGGAAACACCAGTTAGCAATTCTTCCGTGTTATTAAAGTAACCATCAGGTGAAAGTGTGTCTTCCGGTAATTTATCTATAAAATCGTCACAGCTGCCTAAAACTGCGAATAGACACATGATTGCAAATATTCTTAATACTTTTATAGTCATGATTGTATGTTTTATAATTCTAAGTTAATTCCAAATGAATATACTCTGGATAAAGGATAAGAGCCGGCTCGATCAACACCTTGAGATTTTGGATTATCTCCTCCGTAATTGCTTTCAGGATTGTACCCCGGATCAGCTGATTTTAAAAATACATTATCAATGTTTACGTACAACCGCATAGCCGATATTGATGCTTTTCTTAAAAAATCAGAGGGTACACTGTATCCAAAATTTATATTCTCAATTTTAAGGAAAGTTGCATCAAATACAAGTCCTCCCTCAGTTTCAGGTGCGTCATAGTTCTTTCTATTTGGTGCCGGATATTTGGCATCAGGATTATCCTCCCTCCAGTAATTCTTAAAATATTCGTAGGTAGTATTTGTTCTGCCTAATGCATAATACATTATATCTCTATAGCTGTTACTATAAATTCTTGTTCCACCCTGAACTCCATTCAGCATGATTGACATGTCGAAGTTTCCGTAAGAGAAATCATTTTTAAGCCCATACACAAAATCAGGAGTCGGGGAACCCAACACAGTCTTATCATTTGCATTTAAAACACCATCACCGTTCACATCGGCAGCCTTAGGCGAACCGGGATTTGAACGCTGACGGGCAGTAGCACTTGAAGCATTAAAAATCGGAGATGATTTAACATCTTCCCAATCGCGGTAAGGTCCCAACATGTGCATTCCCCATATGTTTGCTATAGGACGACCTTCAGACGTGTAACCAAGGTTGTCAATAATCGGTCGTTTGTCATTGCCAATGTCAGTAACATAATTTCTGTAATACGATAAAGTCGCTGTAGTGTTCCACTTAAACTTTCCGGTAAAATTTCGTGTACCAAGCAAATACTCGAAGCCCCGGTTCCTCATAGAACCCATATTCAGCATAACACTCCCAAAACCTGTTGTGGCAGGTAGTGGCAAATTGAAAAGCATATCATTGGTAGTTCTGTCGAAATAATCAACCGTAATGTTTATTCTAGAATCAAAAAAGCTTACATCAGTTCCTACACCAAAATCTGTCGTTGTTTCCCACCCAAGTATATTGTTTGAAATTTTATTATTGTAATATGCAGGTGCAGTAGCAGATCCTTTATCAAATAGGTATGAACTTGCTGCAAGAGTTGAAGCATACAAATAATTTGAAATTCCGGAATTCCCAATTTTACCCCAGCCACTTCTCAGTTTCCAGTCACTTAAAACAGGGGAAAATGCATCCATGAAATTTTCATCAGACACACGCCATGCTAGTGAAAAAGAAGGAAATACAGCCCATCGGTTGTCCGGGCCAAACTTCGAAGAACCATCGCGACGAATGGAGCTGGTAAAATAATATTTACCCATATAATTATAGCTTGCTCTTGCAAAAGTCCCAATCATACTTTCCGATGAT
>DASRQG010000306.1:0-8679 GCA_035645995.1 Mariniphaga sp.
CACGCAAGGTCGTAACCTGCTTTTGGTATGAATTAATCTGTTCAAGGCTTAACTTTTTAGTTTGCTCAATTTCCAATAGCAGGTCTTTTACTTTCGCCTGGGCAAAAAACAGCTGATCACTTATGGTATCAGTTTCTACAGCCAGAGAATCATACCTGGTAACCAGGCTGCTGAGTTCCATTTGTATCGAATCTTTTTCCATGTTTAGCTCCCTGACTATGGAACGATGATCCCTGTCTTTTAAGAAGTACATGATGGCAAGTGCGACCAATATGACAGCCAGTACAATTACAATTATGTTGTTTCTTTTTTCTCTGGCCTTAATTTGTTGAATTTCGGGTTCATTCATGTTTAAAATATTTCATCCGTAAATAAATATTTAATAAGGGCGTATGAAATTTGCATGATTATTCTATTCTCTTTTTATTCTTAATCAACATGCTCGTCTCATCTAGAACGTTGCAAATTTAATAATCTTTTATCCTTAGCAAACTAAATTATTCATTGAAGTGAAACTTGAAGTATAATCCCCTGATCCATATTATAACATGCTTCCGATACGTATTCCTGTGTATATAGTGAGTGGCGTTACCGGTCCGTATATGTAACCCGGATCCCGATCAATACCTGAATCGAAATCTGACTGATATGAATTGAAAATATTTTTCGCACCGGCATTCCATTCCAGTTTGAGTTGATCAGTCAGACGGATGATATATGCTGCCTTTATTCCGGCGTCAAAGAACTGTTTTGATCTTTGCAGGTTTCCTGATGCCGGATCCTCCAGTCGTGGCCCAAAATAAGGTACCAGCATCGAACCTGTATAATTTCCTGTGGCCGACAGATTGAATTTCATTGTTGGACTGAAGTTAAGGCTTAGGTATCCATAACTGTCGGGTGACCGGAAAAATCTACGTTCATTAAATTCCTGTGGTTCTTCATACATACTTTTCTGGATTGTAAATCCTGATTGTAACTGCCATCGATTTGATGGAGAAGCATTAAATTCAAGATTAACTCCTCTAACAATGGCCCCCTTTTCAGCATTTGTACGTGTATAAACTACAATGCCATTTTCGTCCGGAGTTCCATATTCATTGGCAAATGGATTCATAAGTTTGGTATAAAATCCTTCTGCCAAAGCCTGATATTGCCATTTGGCATCGGAATTTGAATAGTTAACTGACAAGGTATAACTGTTTGATGTTTCCTGCCTCAGTTCAGGATCGTTGCGATGTAATACCTGTCGTGAACCGGAAGTTTCAATATGTAAATCCTCATCGAAAATTTGAGGTGCCCTGAACCCTTTTGCAAACCCTGTACGTATCTGCCAATGATGTCCCGGATTGAACAACAAGTTGATGCGGGGACTTAAAACGTTGCCCGATACTACTTCTGACTTACCTGAACGATCCGAAACATTGTAATTGTCGAATCTTAAGCCGGACGTAAGCACTATTTTTTTACCTGCCCATTCTGATTGAAGAAAGGCAGCCTTTGATGATAATTGTTGATTTGCAATTTCAGTGTCAGGGTGTTCAACATCAGTTTCAGGATCATAATAACCAAGTTTGCTGTCTTTAAGGTAACTTCCTGACAGTTCCAGCCCGGAGGTAATTGTTGCAGGTGATACGAGTAGCTTTTTTAACTGACGAATGTATTGTATACCAGAGGAGAAAGTAAAATCTCCTGTGAGCCCATATGCCGATGGATCCTGGTTAGCTCCATAATAAGAATCCCGGTTTACTTTTTGTGATGAAAAGTATAGGGAAAGTTTATCTGCTTCACGCATTAAAAGGTCGAAAGATGCTGCGCCCGAGTGGATTCCATGGTCAACACTTTCTGCGATATCTGCTTTGTGTAATGGAAGGTTAAATTTATTACCGCCCCTTCTGAATTCATCTATGTAAAAATAATCAAGCGTTATTTTACCACGACTGGCGACACGTTGGAAGACCCTGGCACCTAAAGTCATGTTTTTAATGGAGGCCAATTCTGAAAAACCATCATCATTGGCATCAAAAGGGTTTCTTTTCCGGTGAAATCCAAATACTGTGATACCTTTCCGATAATTATCTGATATAAAAGAACTGTTAAAATTGAGGTTATAGTCGTTTGAGGGATTATTAAAAGAGGTGCCAATAGAACTGTAGCTCCCTTCAACCGACCATGTATTTGAAACAGGATCTTTTGTGATGAGGTTAACAGTTCCGGCTATAGCATTACTTCCATATAATGCTGACCCTCCACCGCGAATTAGCTCTACTCGCTCAATCATGTTTGCCGGTATCAGCTCCAGGCCATAGACACCGGCCAGGCCGCTGAATACGGGCCTCGAATTAATGAGGATTTGTGTATAGGGCCCTTCCAACCCATTCATCCTTACTTGCGAAAAACCACAGTTTTGACAATTGTTTTCCATACGTATGCCGGGAGAAAAGTTTAATCCCTCACTTAAAGTGATACTTTGTGTTCGCAGAAAAAGATTTGGCCCGATACTGTTCACTAAGGTGGGTGTCACCTGTCGGCTTTTTGCATTTCTGTCGGCCGAAACAACAATCTGTTCAATTCCTATATTGTCTGGATCCAGTTCGGCTTTGATATTGATCGGATGGCTTCCACTAAGATTAATTTGGGCATAATATGTTCTGTATCCAATTGCTGAGATGATAATGGTATGTTGACCGGAAGGTAAATCTGCCAGCTTAAAATTACCTGAGGCATCAGCAGCAGTCCCGATTGTAGTGCCTTTGATTACTACAGTTGCAAATGGAACAAGTTCACTGCCGGAAGTAACTTTACCTGTGATAATTATATTATCCATTGCGGGATAATTGGGTTCTTCAGCTGGTGTTATTCCCGGAATAATTAAGTGCAGTAAAAGTAATAATAGATATCTCATCAGATAGTGTTGGTAATTGATTAAAATCAAATTAGGTTGGTTAGCGATTACAATATAATGATGGTTTGTTTGGCTGCAAAACTAATGTATGATTATGACTTCTAGAATCCCTATTAGTTGTGATTTTGCTTTAGCCCATTTGTGGGAAAAGTTAAAAAAAATTAATATAAAGCCGAACTGGCTTTGGAGAAGGGAGGACCTCTTGTGTCCTGTTCCTGAATCAAAAAATCAGAAAATTGTTTAATCAATGCATAAATGATAGTCCGGCATACATTATCACATATAGGCTTTACTAATACTTCTGCTGATTGATCAAACAAATCGAAATAAATTAATTGATAAAAGAAGGCTTCATTAGCGGAATGGTTGTGCGTATTCGCAGAGTTAGTATTATGATGATCAAATGGATGTGAGTGTACTATAGAACCAACTGAATAAAAATGGGTATGTTTATTTTGTATCGACTGATGTACAACAAGTAAATACATCGGCAGATACAGTAAATAAATAAGCTTTATGTTCTGTCTTTTAAATACCACCTTGAATATAAGAGAAACAAAAATAGTATTATTTGGAAACTGTTTATTAGTCTGTGGTTTTTTTTGGAAGAATATGTATACTCTTTTATAGAGATGGAATTTTTTTTTCCTTTGGTTAATTGTTTAGATCAAAAGCCCTAATGGCAAGCTCAACTAATCCGGAGGTTGATAGTAATTAGAGTTCCCGCTATAGAATGTAAAGCGTTTGGTTGATTGTGTGAAACTTAATTGATAGTAGGTGCAAACAGGAAATTTGTTTTAAAATACATTTCAGGATTGTTTATCTTTATGTTCCAGAAGTTACCTGCAGCATTCATGTAACTGGTAAAAGCTTCATGAGGACTTCTGAACGGACTAAAATGCCTTGATGCAAATTTTTCTAAGAAAAAGAAATCACTCATGTAGAAATAATTGTTCAAATCCTGAAGATAGTCCCATGCTTCAGGGATATAGGATTTTTCACCTGCATGAATGACTTTGTAAATATTTTTAAATTGTTTAAATGCTTCTTGCTGCATGTTATTCTTGAGCCAATAGTCGGGATGTTTAAATTGTGAAAGCATAGCTTCAGAATAGTCGTTCTCAATAGAAAAATATTTTGCTACTTCTTCTAAATCAGACACGCTATAAAAGGAATTTCCGGTATTATTTAGTAATCTGGATATTGTATCCTTCAGTTTTTTATAACTAGAAATGTTGACTGCCAAAGGATCGAGTAAAAGAATTAAAGGTTTCACAAGCGACACATACTTTCGGATGTACCTTTTAAAAGGGGCAACTAATGCCTGTCCTTCAATAAGTGATTGGTCGGAAACAATATATTGAAGTTTACTGCTTAGAAAGTAATTTATTAAAAACTCTGATTTTACAACGGTTTTAATATCAGGTACTTTGCTTTGATTTCCATATTGGGAAATATGATTTGAATAGGTAAATATAGTTTTACAACCTGGGAATGGTTCGAATTGATTGTAGAGTTTAGCATTTAAAGTGGTAGTGGCAAGAAAAGCTGTAGGAGTTTGATTAAACAACTTGTTAATGATTTCTCTATGCAGTTCAGTTTGTTGTACCAGTTCTTTCTCAACTATTAAAGATAATACTGAGTGGGACCAAGGTTCTGCAAAAAATTCTATAGCTCCTCTATCAGCAAGAAATTTTATTTTATTGATGATTTCTGGTGTATATTTTTGTAATAATCTGATTGAAATGCCTGATATTGAAAACCCCAGTTTAAAGCTTTCTCCGAATTGTTTCCATAAATCATGAACGGTGTTTAAAAATGGAGCCAGTTTATTTTTGACAAGGTTTTTTGTGTGTTCCTCAGTTCTTTTGGTATCGATATATTCTTCTGTGATAGCTATTTCGGAAAATGGATGTTTATGATAAATTACAGGTATATGGATACTTATAAATAGAGCAAGTGACTTCATATCTTTTTTATATAGTGTGTGTTAAGTAATATCCTGATAACTTTTAGATGTATCAAAAACAATCCTTTAACTGAGGTTTGGTAAAAGAACTGTATCAAACTTAAATAAAATTTTGAGATCCTTGTATGTATGGGGTTAAGGATGCTCATCTAAAATGAATCTTCATGGCAATTGCCATGGAACAATAAATTGAAAATTATCATTCAATTTTTCTTTTGGTTCTTTTTTGGGTCTAAACCTTTGAACTTTTGCTTGTGCATGTGAATTTCGGGGGTCGAAAATATGAATCTTTTCAGCCCTGCTGTTCTTCGTGTTGTGGTAATTAATGCTATACTTCATGGCTGCTTCTGTATCGAATATGTGTAATTTACTAACAAATAATTAACAGGTTTTGTTCCTATCTGCTTTATATGGGTTTGTATATGCAAAGATATTAACAAAAGGGTGTTAGCATTGGAAAAGGAAGATCATTATTTGGTTCATTCTGTTCATTCGCTTGTTGCTTTAAAGGTATATTATTAGTATATTTAGTAAAGTCATTAAGAGATTCGGTCAAATCGCCATCTTTTCATGACGGTATATTGTGAAAAAAATTATTTCGGTTAATTATTTGAAGTTGCTTCTGAGTTATATTAAAGAAGTAGATAAACCCCAAATGTAAATAAAATTGAATGAGGAGTTACATATTAAGCTGAAAGACAGGGTAGAGTGGAAATTAGGACAACATGTTAAGTACTTAAAAGACTGCCGGTATCTCGCTGATCAGATTTTTGAAAGTACGAACCGCAGATTAAGCATTTCAACTATAAAACGTTTTTTTGGATTAATTAATTCACCCTTTAACCCTTCTAAATATACCTTGGATTCTCTTTCTGCTTTCCTGGGGTTTGAAGATTGGAATTCGTATGTTCTTTTCCATGAGAATGCTGATTTAACCATATCTTCTTTTAAAAACCTGGAGGATACTATTGATAAAATAAAGGAGATTACAGCAATATCAATTCAATCTTTAATCGAGAAAACAGGTTATGAAAAATCACGTTTTATTCATAGAAAATTTGTCCATCAGCATTTAGCAGGTTTTTTAAATTCAGATCAACCGGCTACTATTCTCGCTGCGCCTTTTGGTTATGGAAAATCTTCATCAATTTTGCAATTTCATGATGATCATTTTGCTGATTCGGAGTCACCAGGAAAGAACGATTTAGTATGTCTGTTGGATGGTGGAATTTTTTTTTCAATCTACAGCCAACCTCAATATTTCGAAATTCTCAGGCCTTTAATTGAATTTGATTACAAGGAGGTTCAGGAGCTTTTTGCAAATTCTGCTGAAAATAATCATGACAGTCGTTTTGTTTTAATTATTGATGATTTAGATAAAATTTTTCAAAATCGTGATAAATATCATCAACTGATTGGTAACATCATGCAACTGGTCATGATTAATCAACAAAATAGAAAATTTAAACTAATTCTAACTTGTAGTCCTGAAAATCTTAATTCCTTTTCTTCTTATGTTCGTCAGAACTCTATACTTGAAAGTTCATTCTATAATTTTTCTTTTAAATATAAGGATCAGCATGACGTCGTTAATCTTCCCCTGTTTAGTGTAGAAGAGCTTTATGCCGGTTTAAATTTATATTTGGGAAGTCAGACTTATTATAAATTAAACCTATATTATCCTGAAGTGTCGGAACTGCTAAAAACTCCTATATATTTCAGGTATTTTATTGCGAACAAAGGAATTCCGACGGATGGTTTTTCAGAAGTCAGTTTTTATAATTCCATTATCCAACACTTTGTTTTTAGTCAGCCATTTGCCGAAGAAAAACAAATACTCATTTATAAATTATTAGAACAAAATATCAGTGAGAATGACATAGCATTGGTTAATAAGGAACAGCTTCTGGAGAAAAGTGGCTACAGGCTTGCTTATCATGAATTGATTATTACTGGTGTAATTTGTGATACTATTTCTTCCTCTGATGAACCAGAGGTACAGATAACTATAAAAATATTAAACAGCTCTCTCTTTGAATATTTATTGGCTCGTTGGTTACTCAGAAAAGTAAACGATGAAGTTAAATTATTAAATTCAATTCTAGTAGGGCATAATATTTCAATCAATTTTCAATATAGTTTAGTAAAGTGGCTGATTAAAATAGCATTTCACGACAAAAATATTTCTTTCTTAAAACATGTACATCATCAATTGGAACGTACAATAAATATTTCAAATGAATTATCCGGTGATTTTATGCCAGGCATTCTTAGAGTAATACATAAGACATTTGTAGATGGTCTGCGTAATAATGATGAGAATGCAAAAAATCTGATGCTATGGTTAGCTAAATTTCCTTTAGGACAGAAATTGTATTTTGAAGAATATCTTGATTTGGATAACCTGATGTTTTTACCGGAGGATAGCCTGGACGTTTATATTACTTCCAGCCAAAACCACCAGGGAAATTTTGTATCCAGTTATATTAGGTTTTTGAAAGGATTTTACGTATCTGATTTTGAAAAATGTACCAGAGAATTTGCAATAATCGCGAAATTTGATTTTTCTGAAATTGATAAAGTGTATCTAAAAGGTTATTATTTATCCGCTTATTATTTATATGCTTCAATCTATAATAACAAAGTTTCTAAAGAACTGCTTGAGCAGGTAATAATGAGTTCTGAGCAGTTAAAAAGGAGAAATTATCACGATTACAGGTTCTTTATTCCATTTGAGATATATATAATTTTAAATCTCAATTCTTGTGATTTATATGAGGAAGTACTAATCTTAGCTGGTTATTGGCAAAAATCAAGGGGGAGCTTTGATTCAGAATTATCATTTCACAGCGAGTTTTTTAAGCTGTGTTATGCACGAGCATTATTAATGACTGGTTCGGAATCAAAAGCAATTCGAATTTTTAACCAAATTAAAAAGCGGGAGTTTCCTTTTCATCTGCGTCAATTTATGCAGATGAATGTAAATCTGGCAACAGTTGATTTTTTATATTTTCAACATAAAACTGCCGATGCTCTGCAACTACTTGCAGAAACAAAAGTATTAGCAAATACCATGGGGTACTCCTTTTATGTCGAAAAATCAGAAACGTTGGAATTTAAAATCCTAAATTATAAAAACGATATTACTTGATAACGTTCCTGATTGAAACTACTACTAAGCTACTTTTTTAACTTCTTCAGAGAGTCTTTCAAATGCCTGATTAGCCGTTTCAAGTGCTTCATTAGACAATTTATTATAAAATTGTTTTACCTCTTTGGGTTCGTTATCTCCTTCGGGATTGTTAATTCGTATTCTGAATTCACGATGTTTGACAATTATTTCCTCTGCAATTTTCATCACTGCCTGTGTGTCAACTTTCTTATTGTATTCTATAATATAAAAACAATCATTTAATACCATTGACATCAATAAGTCTATGTCTTTCTTGAGATCTTTTATTTTGGCCATAATATCTATTTTTTTAGCGTAGCAATTTAACAAAATTCGACAGTTAAAAGATGGCTATTTATCATTGAAAGAAAAAATAAATCATCATTAATTTTTTGTCCGCAATAATGATGCACCTGATAAAAAGCTTTATCTTTTGTGCCAAAGTAAAATATTAAATAGTTCACCATGTTACTGGCAGTTGATATAGGTAATTCACATATCGTTTTCGGGGTATATAGTGATGGCAAATGGCAAAATGATTGGCGTATTCAAACTGATCCGCTAAAGACTGCTGATGAATATGAAGTAATTTTCAGATCGCTGTTTAATGCCTCTAATATAAACCGGAGTGAAGTG
>DASRQG010000307.1:0-3263 GCA_035645995.1 Mariniphaga sp.
AATTTATCCATAAGTGCTGCCGTTGATCCGGTACTTGGAAGAATTACATTTCCTGACGGTGCTTCCGTTGATAAAGTTCAGGTAATATATAATTACGGTTTTAGTGCCGATGTAGGCGGAGGACCCTACAACAGACAGGATTCCGTGGAAGAATGGTATCATCCTGAAGTCAGGCCTGCAGTTTGGCAAATTGGCGTAACTAAAGACAGTGAAATTCTTTCCTCCGCACAACAACCTGGATTGCTGGTGGAAACGATTCAGGAGGCCATCAATGCGTGGAATACCCATATCAACGAAAATCCGGGAACTTTTGGAATAATTGCGATTTTAGATAACGATACTTACAAGGAAAATCTTACAGGCTCATCTAAAGTGGTATTGCCTGTAGGTAGCCGGCTGGCAATTGTTGCAGCCGACTGGCCTCAGGTAGATGTTCCTGATTTGTCGGGAGTGAAAGAACGAATTACCGGACAATTTATACCTGCGGAACTCCATCCTCATATCAGGGGAAATATTACTATCCAGGGATCCGCAGATGATGATGTACCAAATCCCGGGGATTTAATCCTTGATGGCTTGCTCATTGACGGCATAATTACCGTGCAATCCGGAAACCTGAATAGCCTGAATATTTTCAATTCAACAGTTGTTCCCTCAAAAGGTGGAATTAATGTTAATGACCGGAATGACCAATTAAAACTGATGTTCAGTTTCAGCATCACCGGAAACATAGAATTGAATGTTCCAATTACTGAACTACATATAAACAACAGTATCGTTGACGGGCAAGGAGCTCATGCCATTAATGCTTTATTAAGTAATGTAAAAATTCAAAGCAGCACTATTCTTGGTAGAACCAGATTTAATATGCTTGAAGCTGAGAACAGTATATTTACCAGGAAAATTAATGTTACCCGTACCCAGGCAGGGTGTGTCAGGTTCAGCTTTGTACCACCGGGATCAAAAACACCACGGCAATATCGTTGTCAGCCGGTTTTGGCATTACAAAAAAAGGCAGATGAGCAGGAACTTAATACGGTTGATAAGCTTTCACCCGAAGAAAAGGCTTTAATCATTTCAGTTCTGAAACCGGCATTTTCTTCATTGACATACGGACATCATGCTTATTGTCAGCTAAATCATGCTTGTCCGGCAGAAATTAAAAAAGGTGCAGAAGACGCTGCCGAAATGGGTGTTTTTAGACATTTAAAGCAACCTCAGCGGGAAGCAAATCTGAAAGTGGCTTTAGACGAATATCTGAATCTGGGACTTGAAGCCGGACTAATATTTGCAACCTGATATCCCCTCTAACACTGCCACAATGAAAAAAAATGAGTGTAACTCTTCCTTGTTTTCAATAATAATTCCGTCTCTACTTAACAAAAAAAGATATTTACCATGAAAGGTGATTTTTCAAGCATTCGATTTGCCCCGGGGAAACATTACACCCAGGTTTTAAAACAACAAGGCCGTGTTGACCTGGACAGTGACTGGAATGAACAGTCGTTAATTTCTAATCGTCTTGATCGCACAAAAGCAATCGATATTATCGGTAATTGTGGTGTTCCAAAGAATGGAGGCGGTTTTAAAATTATCTCAAACACATTTTTAAATGATATTGCATTTCCAACAGCCACAAACGGATGGGCAGTCGGGAACGATGGTAATATTATATCGACAAATGACAGCGGAAACTCATGGAAGTTAGAGGCCCCTCCAAATAATCTCAAAGTAAATCTATATAAAATTTCTTTCCCATCAGAAGATACGGGATGGATTGCCGGCGACAATGCCACCATTCTGAAGATTGGGCCAGATCCAGAAAACAATGGTGTAGTCATTACCAAACAAGACGTTGTATTGGATTCACCGGTTCAGTTGTGGGGAATTTCCTTTGTCGACATTAAAAATGGCTGGGCTGCGGGTCAAAAAGAAACTATCATCGCTACTACTGATGGAGGGAATACCTGGACCCAACAGTTTTTACCTCCCTATATAGAGGTCAACCTTAAAGATATACAGTTTATTTCAGTTACGCATGGTTGGGCTGTCGGTAATAATGCCACAATTTTGCATACAACCGATGGCGGTGAAACATGGAAACAGCAAGCTGCTCCTGAAACTGTAGCAGAAAATCTGAACAGCATTCATTTTATTTCGGCCACCAATGGTTGGATTGTTGGTGAAAAAGGTACAATTCTGCATACAACCAATGGCGGACAAAACTGGAATTCACAGCCGATATCAGGAACCGAAGAAAATTTGTATAATATATTTTTCAAAACTGGTGACGAAGGCTGGATTGTTGGTGATAAAGGAATTATTCTTCATACTTTAAATGAAGGCAATGACTGGAATAAAGATACATCCGGATTAAACGCTGCTTTACTATCAGTAAAATTCGAAGAATCCGGATTGGGTTGTATTGTGGGAACCAAAGGCACCATTCTTACCAGGCAGGCAGAATCCACTGCATGGACATCACAAGACCTGCCCGAAGATTTCAGATTTTCACTGGTAACAAAAAAAGGAAGAATTTATGTCGATGGTTTGTGTTGCGAACTGGACAATAACACCAGCTATTTTAACCAACCCAATTATCCTAACCCACCTGAGATTAAAAATGTGGACGGACAAACCGACCTCATTTATCTCGATGTTTGGGAACGGCATATTACAGCCATTGAAGACCCGGATATACGTGAAGTCGCCTTGGGAGGGCCTGACACTACGACCCGTGTAAAAACAATTTTCCAATTAAAAATTCACCCGGATATAGATGCTCTAAAATGCAAACAAGATATTGAGGGTTGGCCTCCTGAACCCGGAAAAGGTCGTTTAACAACCCGTGCTGAATCTGATACAGAAGCGGATCAACCATGTATTATTGAACCCGAAGGCGGCTACAGCGGTTTAGATAACCGTCTATATCGTGTTGAAATTCATGATGCGGGTGATTTGGGGACAGCAACTTTTAAATGGTCACGCGACAACGGCTCGGTGGCTTACGCTATTGAAAGTTTTAAGGATGACGACCTAAATCTAGTTACTGTAAAGCAGCTTGGCAAAGATGATTCTCTCCGATTAAAAAAAGGAGATTGGATAGAAGTTCTTGGAGATGAAACTGAGCTAAAGGGAAATCCTGGAACTATTGCTCAAATCGAAGATATTAAGGAGGCACAACGAATTGTTATTCTTAGTGCAGACGTTTCCGCACACAAACATGAAACACATCCTAAAATCCGTCGCTGGGATCAAAAATC
>DASRQG010000308.1:0-4109 GCA_035645995.1 Mariniphaga sp.
TACAACCCTTTTTTTGCACTGGGGCCAGGATATAAATTATAGGAGTACATCTCATGAATATTTGATCTTCTGAGATGCACAACAACCTGTTTCCCATCAAAATGAGTATGCCGGAACACAGGAGCTACGAAGATGGCAGACTTTATTTCAGTATCTGCCAGCAATTCGTCAACTGCAACAATTTCCTGAAGCATTGATAAACCCATAGCAAAAAATGCAGCATTAGCAGGTGCTATAGCAATGCCCATAGAGCCAATTCCTTCTCTTCCGGCAAAGTAAAAAAAGCAGGCAAGATCCTGTTGCTTTAACCACTCATAAGTTTCCTCCTGCAATGTTGAAAAATCATATCCATACTTGTCATTAAATCGTTTTTTATCAGTAGGCAAATCATCAGCAATAGTCATTGTTCCCGGATCTCGCCGTCTCATATAAGGGTCAGTATAATTTGCAGAAATTCCATTCCTTACTCTGTGAACTATAACTTCGGTTACCTCACCCTTACCAGGGACTTCATATTTTACATGATATTCTGAATTCTCTTTCCCATTGGTGGCAGCATCAGCCAATGCCTCAGTTGTATTAAAAACTGTAAGACTTTTACAATTTTTTAAAACCGATAATACATTATCAGGTAAATGTATGTGCTTTTTGTCAAGAAGTTTAAAAAATTCTTTCATAATTATTATCATTTTTCAAACTACACAAAATGTATAATTTGCACTACAAATGTAATTTATGATGAAATATAAACTAAAAAAAAGCATTAATTAAATTAAGCTACGCTAAATAAATTAATATATACTTAATTTCATTTAACTATTGCTCCGGAGGAGTTACAATAAGAAGAAATTGAGAATTTCTTTTTGAAAGATTTTTAACGAAGTGCGACCTTCCCGAATTAAAATAAAAGCTATCATTCTTTTCGAGTAAATAAGTCTTATCATCAAGATTAAATTCCACTCTTCCCTTCAGAAGGAAGCAAAACTCCTGCCCCGGATGATTTTTCATAATTCCCTCAACCGAACCACCAGGCTCAATATCTACCAAAAAGGTATCCATAAGTTTCCCATTACCATGGTTAGATAAAAGGTAGAGTGTAGCTCCGGATGCATTTCTTTCAACAAAACTTTTATCTTCGAACCTAACCAGAGGATTATTTGTGAGCACTTCATTTTCACCAATTAATTCCCCAACAGAAGTATACAGATTATCAGCTATGGATTTAAGGGTGACTATGGAAGGAAAAGCTTTGGCTTTTTCGATTTGTGATAATGCACTGGCACTAACACCTACCTTTGCAGCCAGCTCATTCAATTGCATATGTAAACTCTCCCGTTTCCTCTTGATTCTTTCACCCAGCCGTTTCATTCAATAATATTTTAGCTACAAAAGTAATGAATAATCTAATATAAATGAATGGGGAATTAAAGGACAATTTATTTAATTAAGTAATGCTTTTTAGAAACTCCAAAAAAGAGGTATTAGTAATAGACAGATAATGAAGGTAATAACATTCAATGGCAACCCAATTTTCACATAATCTGTAAACCTATAATTACCAATTGCCTGTACAATCAAATTAGTTTGGTAACCAATAGGCGTCGCAAAACTTGCTGATGCAGCAATTGTTATAGTTACAAAAAATGGTTTGGGATCGACATTAAGTTGCTGTGCGGCAGCCAGTCCAATGGGAAACACAATAGCTGCAGCAGCATTATTAGTAATTAGCTCGGTACAAATAGCTGTTACAATATAAAGTGCAGCTATAATTCCGACAGGGCCAAACGAGCGGGAGAAATTTATTGTCGTACGGGCCAGAGATTCAGCTGCCCCTGAATTCTGCATCGCTTTACTAATGGCAAAAGCACATGCAATAGTTATAAGAACATCCCAGCTGATTGATTTGGTATATTTCTGATGAGGCAATATTTTTATCCAAATAAGTAATATGGCAGCGAGCAATGAAAAGAAAAACATATCGAAAGTCAAACCTGCAGGTGATTCAAAATAACGACCTACCGTAGCCCCGATAATCATTAATAATAAGATAATAAAAGCAAGCCATTTTTTCCAAAAACTACCGGTAGCCCTGTAATCGCGAATAAAAGAAGTGAGATAAAAGATCCGGGATTCGCCCCAATTCTGTATAAAACTGTCAGTAGTAAGTAACACCAGGTTATCACCTGCCTTAAGCTTTAATTTATCGATATTAGATGTAATACGTTCACCATTCCTGTGAATAGCTAATACCACTGCCTGATAATGCTGATAAAAATTAAATTCAGGGATTGTTCTACCTACACCTGGGAAACGAGGAGATAATACAGCTTCATACTGTTTTAGCTTCTCTTTAGGCACAGATTTTACAAGATCCATTCCTTTTAGCCTGATATTATCATTAGCGAGAATATAATTTAGCCTGTCAGATTTACCGGCTAAGAGTAATTTATCGCCCGGCAATATTGTGAAGTTTCCTTTTTTTGCCTGAACTATATTACCATCGCGTTCTATATAGCGTACAAAGAGTTTAGGAAGTTCTTTTAACCTTCCGTTTTTAATTTCCAGGCCAATTAAATTACTATGATCATGAACAGTAACATCATAATAATAATCTTTAAGCGTTGCTGAACTTTTCGAATTTAAAAGAATTTTTTTTCCTGGCAACATCTTATTCGCAGCAACAGAAATGTATATCGTGCCAACAACAGCAATAACAATACCTACTTTCCCCAATTCAAACATGCTAAACCCGTCATACCCGTTTTCAATTATCAATCCATGAACAACCAAATTTGTTGAGGTTCCAATAAGGGTACACATCCCCCCTAAAATAGTAGCATACGAAAGTGGTATCAAAAACTTTTTATAGGACAAATTAAGTTTTTCTGCCCATTTTTTAATAATGGGTGCAAAAATTATGACAACAGGTGTATTGTTCAAAAATGCTGAAAGTACAGATACAGGAAGTACAATACGTGGAATCATAAATACCAGCTTCCCTCTTTTGCGAGGCAGGTATGACTGAGCCAGACGGTTCAGGACACCGGAAAGCCTGACTCCTTCACTTACAAGAAACAATACCCCGACAGTTATCATCCCCTTATTGGAGAAACCGGCAAGCAGCTCCTGATCGGATATAATACCGGCTGACATTAATATTATTGAAGAAGTAAAGAACACCAGTCCAGGACGCATAATTTCCCTGGCTAGTATTACAATGGTAAACACTACTACAGCCAATACAATATATCCATCAATTGTCAGCAAAGCATAATATGGTTATTGTTAAAACTCATAAAAAAGTAACTTGGTTAATGCAGCCAAAACTATATATAAAAATAAATCCTTCAAAAAAAGTCTTTCATTTTGGAAATAATTTTTCTTTTGTTGAAGTGATTATACCTTTAGCTAATAATTCGTAAATATCCTTGACCTTCATTAAACGGCAGCATAAACGAACAAGTAGTACCTTTACCAGGCGTCGAATCAAGCTGAAGCTCACCCCCCAGAAGCTGAATATAATGCTGTGCGATAGAAAGCCCGATACCCGAACCTGATGTCATGTCGTTTATAGAATTTTTAATACGATAAAACCGGCTGAAAATATTCAACAATTCCTCCTGAGGAATTCCAATTCCTGTATCTGCAACCACAAACTTCACCAGTTCATTCCTCATCATCTCATAACCTATATATATCTCCCCCTTGATTGTGTATTTGACTGCATTATCGACCAATATCTGAAGCGATTCCTTCAAAAGTCTTTTATCTGTAGAAAAGCCAAATTCCGCATTTGGAACGTCTATATTGAGATTAATCTTCACATCACGACCTTCAGATATTTGAGCTCTGTACTTATTAAAAACATCTTTTAAAATAGAATTTACCGTACAGAATTGCATTTCAGTATATACCGTATTAGTTTCTATTTTTGATAAATGGATGGTATTATCGATCATATTCAACAGCTGAATACCATTTTGAGATATTGCATCAGAAACCTCCATTCTTTCATTGCTGTCCAAATCTCCTTCTGCGAGTAATTGTGTAAAGTTTGTTATAATATTCAAAGGAGTACGAATCTCATGCGACAGGTTGGCTAAAAAGGC
>DASRQG010000309.1:0-2779 GCA_035645995.1 Mariniphaga sp.
AGGTGCAACTGCTATAATGCCGGCAGCTGTTACTTCCTGTTCAAATGACAACAATAAAGGAACTGAAAAAAAATTATCTAATGAAGAGCTGGGAATGTTTTCTTTTGTAAACATCGCTCCTGACGGTGACCCGCTTAAAGCTGCTTTAATTGGTTGCGGCGATAGAGGTACAGGTGCAGCAAGTCAATTTCTGGAATCAGGTCCAAATGTTTCGATAGTTGCTCTGGCAGATCTGTTTTCCGATCGAATGGATACCTGTCGTAAAATTCTTGCAGATAAATTCAACAATAATGTTGAAGACAGCAGATGCTTTTTAGGCTTTGAAGCATATAAAAAAATACTTGAATTGCCAGATATCGATGTTGTACTTTTGTGTACCCCCACTCACTTTAGACCTGAACATTTTAAGGCTGCAGTTGAAGCCGGCAAACATATCTTTATGGAGAAACCATGTGCCGTTGATCCGGTAGGAATTCGTACTGTTATAGCGGCTTCTAAGGTTGCTACTTCAAAAGGATTAACCGTTATTACCGGAAATCAGAGAAGACACCGCCGTGATTACTGGGAGGCTTATGCTCAGGTTAGAAATGGACTTATAGGAGAAGTCGTTTCTGCTACATCTCACTGGAATCAAGGTGCTTGGTGGAATAAAAGACATATCCCGGAATGGAGTGATATGGAATACTGCATACGTAACTGGTTCAATATAAAATGGCTGAGTGGTGATCACATTCTTGATCAAGGAATTCATAATATTGATGTAGTTACATGGTTTATGGGAGATTTGCCAATCAGAGCCACCGGCTATGGTGGTCGTGCCCGTAGACTCACAGGCGATATCTTTGATTTCTTCAGTGTCGACTATTGTTATAACAACAATAAACGTATGCTTCATACTGCCCGACAGATTGATGGATGTGATGGTAATGTATCGGAACAAGTACTGGGCACAAAAGGTATTGCACTGCTCAATGATGGTGGTGAAATAAAAATATTGGATTGGAACGGAGATATATTATGGGAATATGATTTTGTAAATAAACCAGTAAATAATCCTTACAATCAAGAACATATTCACCTTGTTGAATCTATCAGAATGGGTAAAAAAATAAACCAGGCAGAAGACTTGGCCTACTCAAATATGGTAGCAATTATGGGTAGAGAAGCAGCTTATACAGGAAAAGCAATTACTTGGGATGAAATAATGTCATCTTCTTTAAGATATGGACCAGAAATTTATGAAATGGGTCCTCTACCCGATTATCACGAAGGAGTTGTTCCTATTCCAGGAAAAGATCCATCAGCACCTTTCTAATCAAAATGATAAAATAACAACTAAAAAATTAATCTATGGCAAAAAAATTAAAAGAAGTCACACGTAGAGAGTTTCTTGGAATGTCAGCATTGGGACTAACAGGTTTGACTATTTTACCCAGCTGGACTATTAATGGAGTAAAAATAGCTCCAAGCGATCGCATCACACTGGGTTTCATTGGACTTGGAAGACAAGGAATAGGTGATTTTCATGCATTCTCGCAATGTCCCGGTGTACAGATTATAGCCGGAAGTGATGTTGATTCAATGAAGCGTGACCGCTTTAATAGAGTAGTAACCGGATGGCAGGAGAAACTTCAACTACCTGTTAAATGTGACACTTATGAATTTTACGAAGATATGCTTGACAGAAAGGATATTGATGCGATTTCTATTGCAACACCTGACCATTGGCATGCTCTTACCGCTATTCATGCATGTCAGTCCGGTAAAGATGTTTATTGTCAGAAACCCTTGTCTTACACAATATCTGAAAGTCTTGCAATGGTAGAAGCAGCCAAAAAAAACAAGCGCATTTTTCAAGTTGGAAGCCAACAAAGATCGAGTCCGGAATTCCAGAAAGCTGTATCATTAGTAAGAGAAGGTAAAATAGGTCATATTGAAAAAGTATACGTCCGTATTGGTGAACCTCCCAGACCTTTTGACTTGCCAGAGATGCCAGTACCTTCAAACCTGAATTTCAGACAATGGTTAGGTCCGTTAAATGACCCTAAGGTACATTATAATTCTGCTATGTGTCCACCTATTGCACCACCTGATTATCAGGAAAAGGGAGATTGGGCAACTTGGCGTTACTACAGAGAAACGGGTAATGGTTTTACCGGTGATTGGGGGGCACATCATTTTGATATAGCACAATGGGCACTTGGACTGGACGGTTCAGCACCTATTGAATATATTCCTGCAGGTTACAATGGCACAGAATTTACAACGGTTAAATATGCAAATGGAATCGTAATGACAGAGCAGCCATTCCGTGAAGACAGACCTAATGACAAGGGAATACAGTTTATAGGAACTAATGGATGGATAAAAGTAGCTCGTGGATATATTGAGTGTTCAGATCCATCACTTCTTCAGAAAACAGAGAAAGAAATAGAAGCAGGTTCTTTTGAAGTTAGTGCTCCTCACATGCAGGATTTTCTGAATTCAATGCGCTCTCGTCAAAATCCTATTGCACCAGTGGAAGCAGGTTGTAGTACTAATATTCTTTGCTGTTTAATTAACATTGCAACTGAATTAAACAGACCTGTAAAATGGGATCCTGTAACACATAGCTTTGGTGATGATAAGGAAGCTGAAGCTCACAGACTTTATTGGTATGATTACAGAGAACCATATAAATTACCCTATTGGTAAATAATTATCAGAAATAAATATATCTAATACAAGCCGATAAAAGAGCTTGTATTAGATATATGAAATATTGAAAAAAATAAATTTA
>DASRQG010000310.1:0-7395 GCA_035645995.1 Mariniphaga sp.
CAAGGTGATATGTATATCTTCCGTTTGGCTGAAACATATCTTTTACGTGCCGAAGCCTATTTCTTTAAAGGACAATATGGATTGGCTGCCGATGACATAAACGAAGTCAGAGCCCGTGCCAATGCGCCTTTAATTGATGCCTCACAGGTTACCATAGACTATATCTTCGACGAGCGTGCCAGAGAATTGTACGCAGAAGAAATGAGACATTCTGAAATGACGAGGGTGTCTTTTCAATTAGCCATGCAGAATATGGATGGCTATAGCCTGGATAACATTTCTCAAAAAAACTGGTACCACGACAGAATCATGAGAGTGAATGAGCATTATCATCCACCAAAGTATTTCTTCTGGGGGGTAGAAGCAACAATACATCCCCACCATATGCTTTGGCCCATTCCTCAATCAGTAATTACAGCAAATACACTGGGAAGGATCAATCAGAATGTAGGATACGATGGTGCGGAGAATAACGTTCCACCATTAGAAACCATTCCTGAAGATTCAGAATAAATTTGATGATAAAGTGCAGCCTGTAATTTTACTGGCTGCATTTTATTTTATCACATCTTATCTTATTTAAAAATGTTAACCTTTAATTACCGTTAAAGAAAATAATCACGAACAAATTTAAATTGATATGAATCATATATTAACACCCATAATACTTGTAATTCTGAGTATTGGATTATTACCTACAAAAACTGTGGCTCAAAAACTTTCACGATTAAATACAGTAGTTGAGCTAGATGTTGGGGAATCAGCCGAGGTAGAACTAACCAATGGTGAAAAAGTTCAAATAACATTGAAAAACATAAAAAGTTATAAAGATAATGTACGTGGTGCCGTAAGGTCGGCCAGTATAAAACTTAATGTAGATGGAGAAACGATAACGATTGGGTCAGGTCTTTTTCATCTTCCCAAAACAGTAGGAAATGTAAAAATTGATTGTCCTGTCATAAAAGATTTTACAGTTTCAGGATATTATCGCTTCGACGGAATCTTACCTAAAGATGCCCGTTTCAGAATATGGCCAAAAGATTCACCTTATATTCAACCCGGAACCTTTGGGTTTCCATTAAATCAGGCTTGGCTGAGTGGCAGGATGCAATCTCAGAACGAACTGGCCGGATCAGGATGGGCAGAGAATATAGAAAGTACCCCACCCGGATATCATGCACCACATGATTTTGGAGGTGCAGAAGGAATGGATGAAATATTTGCTGCTACCGATGGACTGATTGTTTCGGCAAATAAGGAAGTGTTGGAAGGTTATGAAGATCTTCCCGGTGACGTAAGACCTGACGTTGTTTGGGTGGTAGATGGCCGGAACTGGTATTACCGTTATAGCCATTTAAATAGCGTTGAACGTGGTATAGTTCCGGGAGCAAAAATAAAACTAGGCCAAAAAATTGGTTATATGGGGAAACAAGGAGGTAGCGGAGGATGGGTTCACCTCCATTTTGGGGTGCATCAAAAAAATCCAACTACCGGTAAATGGGTAGTTGAAGATGCATACCCATACTTATGGCAGGCATACAACCTAAAATTTAATCCGAAGATAGTTGCTGTCGCGCGACCTTGTTTAATTTCCTGGACAAACGAAAATATAATTCTTGACGGGTCTCCCTCTTTTAGTTTGGAAGGTGATATCGTTTCTTATGAATGGGAATTTCATGATGGTAAAAAGTCTAAAGGAGCGATACAAAAACGGAAATTCTCAAAAGCAGGTGAATATAGTGAGATATTGAAAGTTACCGATTCAAAAGGAAATGTTGGATACGACTTTGCATATATACAGGTGTTTGATAAAAAATTTCCTGAAAATCAAATTCCAACCGTTCACCCTGTTTTCTATCCCTCCACCAATATCAAAGCTGGCGATCCGGTTACATTCCTTGTACGCACGTTTGGAAGTAAAACAGGTGAAGAAGTATGGGATTTTGGAGATGGTACTGCTAAGGTTACAGTAAATTCAGGAGTGATTGAGCGTAAGACACAAAATGATGGCAAGTATGCTGAAACCGTTCATAAATTTTCTAAACCCGGACAATACATTGTGAAGGTACAAAGGACCAATGAGCATGGATATACCGCTACAGGTCATTTACATGTAATTGTTAATTAACTTTTGAAAAATTATAATTTTACTAAGAGACGACCTTCTTATTGAAGGCCGTCTCTTTTATTGATTCCTTGCAACTAAATTTCAACTACAGTAAACTTACAGTATACACACCTTCCCCACCGGTTAAAAATATTGTATTCTTACCTTCTTTAATAGAAAATTCAGAATCAATTGATTTATCTTTACTCCTAATCCTCCAGTTTCCTGATTTTAATCCCGCCAATAATATCTGTTTTCCTGAACCATTTGCAATGTTGAACGTAAATTCATTTGCTTTTATGTCTTTTTTGGCAAGTACTACAACCTTGTCAGCAATACAAAATATATAGTGACTACCCTCCTCCATAAAGTCTACAGGTAATGGGTTAGTTTTCCCCGCTGTCATCTGAAAAACAGCGACAATTCGATCATTTTTGGCAGGTACAAGAGGGGAAACCATAATACGATGGCCATTTGCTTCAGGACGATTTAAATGAACAACACTTGACGGGATCTCATATTTAAAACCAAAACTGCTGTTAGCATCTTCACCACTCAGAACTTCTATTTTCCTATTCTCCTCATTTGGGATCAGCATTTCAACATGAGTCCTGCCAATCAAACCTTTTCTTTTATTATGCAATATAAATCCATGATTCGATAATTCCGGCTTGTTATGGGTGTTAATCTGCCAAAACTTTTTGTATTCAGGTTTGGCTGCTATAATATCATCTGTTAAAATTATTGCTGCAGGGATTGAATCCAAACCAAGATTAATAAAACAAAACTGCCTGGTATAGGCTTCCAATTTTGAGGAATAGGCACTGGTCAGATCTACAGAAAAATAACTAAATTCAGGGTACATATCTGCTGGGCCAAAGTCAGATGAAACGACTGTTCCATTGTGAAACCATGAATCAGTGTGCGCAATTTGAGGAGAATCAGGATGTCTTTGATTCAAACGTGTGCCACCATCATTTGATTCAGTATTAAGAAATTTTTCTTCCGGATCGCGAACCAGCACCATACTATGAGCCACTGATCTTTTGTTAAAATTCATATCATATGGAGTTCCATAAAAACCATATAATCCAAGATCGGCAACTTGGAGTCCTCTGTAATATACTTGCATTGAACCGGCATCACTATGTTGATGATTACCAAAATGATATCCACCACCTTTAATCTCAGCTACTACATCATTGCTTTCCAGACTTATGTCCCAACCGGTACGAGCAATCATACCCCCTAATACAGTACCAAAATCTTTTGTCAGAGGCAAAGAAGCAAATCCATCCTCAGGTTCTATATCGGGGTCATTCAAGAGCAGAAAAAGCACTGGTTCTCCGTCCAGTTTTCCTTGACGTTTATATTCTGCTTTCAACACTGGATCAGAGGAATAAGCATAAAACAATAAAGTAGACAGAGGATGTTTCCAATAGTAAAATTCTCCCGGTTTCCCTGCATTAAAACCATCCCCATCTCTAAGCATCTGCCCATCCGGCATCCGCATATATAACCAATACTCAGGCAGTTTCTTTATATTTTCATTAAACACTTCATTGCCTGTCATTCGGTAAAATAAAAAGGCCGCATGCATATCCCAAACCGACCTGTAAGCACCATAATTGATTCCCTGGTTATGACGATGTGATTGATACTGCCAACCTCGCATGGGCACCAGTTCTTCTAAAATTCTGTAGGCACAATATTTATAAGGTTCAGGATTCTCGTCATAAATGGCAATGCTCATCGATAATAAATCTCTGTTTACCTGTGCTTCATTTCCATGACCTGTTAAAATTGACTGTTTAAAAGGAGGCCATCCTATTTCCATATCATCAGCCTGACGTACTAAGTCATTCGAGAAGGATATTTTTTCTTTAGCCGTAAGTAAGTCGTAACACCAGTCATAGACAAGAGCGGCATAATAAATTGCCCTTCCCCTTTCACGAGTAATATCCAGAAGATTACCAAACTCAACCTTAGCCATATATGAGGCCATTAATTCGACTGCCTCCCTTCCTGTCTTTTTATCGTTAGTCATTAAATAATAAAAGGCTTTAGCTTCAGCAGCCCGTTCCAGGTCTGCTTGAAAGGTTATCTCCTCATGGGCATCAAAATCAAAAATATAAGGTTTTAATGCAATATCTTTAACTTTCAGCCATACATCCTGATTTTCCTTATGAGTAAGCCGCTCCTTTATTTGAGGCAAAAGATCAGATGTCAACCACAATCTTGGATGTTCATTAGGAGGAACTATAGATGGGTTATATTCCTGAACTGCATCGGGAACTTTAGGTGGAACATATTTTACCAACTGAACATACTCCAATATAACTCCTCGTGGAAGCCATAACTTAATCGTACCTTCGCCGCTGAAATCAAATTTTCCTGATTCTTGCCTGGGCCGATCCCACGGTACATAAACTACACGTTTAGTAGGCCGTTTGTTGTCGATCTGTATCCTCATAAAAATTGATTCAAACTTCGATTTTGCCTTCTTCATGAGCGCTGCCCCTTCAACATCTGTAACTGCATAGGTATACATTGTGTATCGGCCGGCAGGAATTTTTACCTCAATAGTAAGATCAGGTTCTTGACGCTCACCATCAATGGCAGCAACTGTGTTTGTTTTCAGTGATATTCCTTGCTTACGGGTTATTCTGTCATCACTAATAATTAAAGCTGTATTTGAATTCACGATTCCGTCTGCAGCATCATACCTAAAAGTGGTTTGTTCAGTATCAACCGCCCCCTTCTCCAAATTTCCTGCATAGTTCTTTACTGTTAAAAACAAGACTAAAACTACAATGATTGATAAAAATTTAAGGATGTTGAATGAATGATTTTTTTGCATAAAATTGGTTCAAATAAGTTTAAATGATAAAGATATTACAAACATAATAAAGTATCCAAAAAACATTCAGCTAATAATCAACTACAAATAAATACCAATGTTATCTATAAATCTGTGATCCATTCGCCTACACAAATATATGTTCATGCTTCACTCTCCTCTATTACAACTTTATATAAACCTTCTTACAATAAAATTGTATATGTAAAAACATACCAAACGAGCATGATTCGTTAATTTGAAATAGGGATAAACATTCATCATGCGAATAAAATCCATCAAATAGATCGATTGAATATGAAAAGAAAAACCTTATTACTGATCATTCTCCTGATTACAGGATTCCTGGCAAAGAGTCAAAATGAACCATTAGCCATATTTCTCACCTGGACAGAAGATCCTACCTCTACAATTAGCATCGATTGGCACAATCATGAAAAACAATCTGAAATCTTGTATTATAAAATGGAAGGTGAAGATCAATGGAAGGAAGAGCAAAGTAAGATTCATCCATTTCCTTTCTCAGATCGTCTTGTTCACAGAGTGGCACTACAAAAACTACGGCCGGGGACTTCTTATCAGATTAGATTTGGAGACTACGAAAAAGTCTACTCCTTTAAAACTATGCCTGAAAATACTGCTCTTGAGCCGATCAGAATAGCTATAGGAGGTGATACCATGCATGATAGAAAATATCTTGAAAAAACAAATTCACAAGTTCTGAATTATGATCCTCATTTTGTTATTATGGGAGGTGATTTGGCATATGAAAATGGTGCAGCAAAAGCAGTCGAAAGGGTACACGACTGGTTTGAAGGTTGTAAAAATACTCTTATCACAAAAGACAACAGAATTATTCCTATCGTAGTAGGGATTGGTAATCATGAAGTTGCAGGTGGCTATTATTCAGCCGATAAATTTAGTGGAAGCAATGAAGACCGCGAAGAATATGCTTCATATTTTTACCGCCTGTTTGCATTCCCTGGTCATCCGGGATATAATATTCTGGATTTTGGGAATTATCTCAGTCTTTTTATCCTCGACACAGAGCATGCCAATCCAATACCGGGAAAACAAACAGAATGGCTTGAATCGGAACTTGAAAAAAGAAAAGATGTTCAGCATCTAATTCCTGTTTATCATATTCCGGCCTATCCTTCTGTACGAAACTTCAACGGATCCCGCTCAAAGTTGGTACGCCAGCATTGGCTGCCACTTTTTGAAAAACACAAGATTAAATTAGCATTTGAAAATCATGATCATGCCTACAAAAGAACATTTCCAATCAGAAGAAATGAAATTGATGGAGATGGAATTGTTTTTGTTGGTGATGGAGCATGGGGAGTTAACGTACGTGAAGTTCATAAACCCGAAGAAACCTGGTATCTAAAAAAAGCATACTCACAACGACATTTTATTCTTCTTACGATACAGGGTAACCATCAGCATATTACTACTGTTAACGAGGAAGGTGAAGTAATCGATACGTACCCTGAGTTAAACGTTCCTTATTAATTTTACTTAAACAATTTATCCATTAATCTTGAAAAGTTCTATAACAAAT
This sequence comes from Mariniphaga sp., assembly GCA_035645995.1. GTDB lineage: Bacteria > Bacteroidota > Bacteroidia > Bacteroidales > Prolixibacteraceae > Mariniphaga. The sequence continues at coordinate 6,532 of DASRQG010000310.1, forward strand.
TATAGAGCTTTTTTTATTTGAATTATTGAAACAACTGGAATTTGTTACTTTCTATGGTATTAATTTAGAATTATTCATTTCTTTTGCTGATGGAATATAGTTGTATTCACAATATTCCAATTAAAATTATTCACAGCAAAAATTAATATCAATGAAAAAATCATTTGTATTTATTGTAGCGTTGCTTATATCTGCAATAACACTTCATGCACAAAATAAGCAGCGTCCGGGCGAACAGCCACCACCTGAAACAGGTGAAAGATTTAAAATAGGAATGGCAGGTTACACGTTTGTAAAGTTCGATCTCGATAAAACACTCGAAACAATGGAAAAAGCGGGTGTGCATTATTTGTGTATAAAGGATTTTCATTTGCCATTTAACAGTACCGACCAACAGATTAAAGATTTTCATAACAAGCTGAAATCAAAAGGAGTTACCGGTTATGCTGTTGGACCTATATATATGAAAACAGAGGAAGAAGCAGATAGAGCTTTTGAATATGCAAAACGAGTAGGAGTTAAACTAATAGTGGGTGTACCCACTTACGAACTACTGCCTTATGTGGATAAAAAAGTTAAGGAGTATGATTTTAATTATGCCATTCACCTGCATGGCCCCGATATTGAACTTTTCCCCGATGCAGAAGATGTTTGGAACAGTGTAAAAAATTTGGATCCACGCATTGGAATGTGTCTCGATATTGGTCATGATACCCGCAACGGAAAAGATCCTGTTGCTGATTTAAAAAAATATCATAGTCGGGTATTTGATGTTCATATTAAAGATGTTACCGGCAACACAAAACAAGGTTACTCGGTTGAAGTAGGCCGGGGAATTATCGACATCCCTGCTTTTGTAAAAAT
>DASRQG010000311.1:0-8196 GCA_035645995.1 Mariniphaga sp.
CTACAGACCATATTCTTAATCCAAAATTCCTTTTGTAAACTCATCTCCAATTCGATTTAATTAAAATACCTTGCGTCAATAAAACAGTTATCATAATTATAATGGTGTTTCCAATTAGTGTATTCTCAGAATCAAAAACAAACAACTCTCTAATCATCAAACAATTAACACCTGTCTCCTACCCCCTACTCATAATCTTAAAACTAAAATTGCTTTATGTATTATCAAGATTGATCGATAATTTATTTTATTCTAGAACTGCTTCTACCTCGCCACATTTTAACATTGCCTCCCCATAGTAAGGGTTGCGAATTTCTTTTTCTAAACTTAACCAGTAAGCACCTTTATCACCATCAGCCATAGGGCAAAACTCGATATATACCTTTTGGTTAATCCCAAAAAGCTGCACACTACTTATCATATGGGCTGAAAGATGCTTAAAATGCCCTCTTTGTGTTGCTATATCTGAACTGTTTTTAATAGCATTGGCAGAGGTTTTTAGTTCCTTCTGAATAGTCATCCAATGGTTATGCGCTTTTTCGTCAGTTAATAATTTCATATCTACTTTTTTCAAGGATTGGTCTATTTGCTTTCCAGCTTGTTGAGCAGATGTGGGATCATCATTTACGAGAGCATCTTTTAAAAGAATATAATCTTCAAAAACCTGCTTTAATTGATTCTGAAACTTGTTAGAAACAACAATCCTTTCTTTCATTTCTGAATGATCGGTTGTACCTGCAGTGTCTCCCGAAGCGTCTGGCTGCATTCCCAAATGCCCCTCATGGCCTGTCATTGTTTTACCCCCTTCAGCATTCATCATACTTTTCTTGCCCTGTAACTGTGCCGCGGCATCTACAGTAAATGTACCATTGGTTACCACTTCTTCCCCATTGGACAGTCCATCAACAATTGTATAATTATCTCCATTTTTAGAACCCAAGGTTACTTCCCGCATCTCAAAAATAGGTTCGTTAGGATTGGTTTTTACATATACCAAAGATCTACTACCCGTCCAAAGTACCGCCGAAGCCGGAACGCTTATTAAGGATTTATTATCAATATTTTTCGACATCTGCACTTTAGAGGTAACAAACATTCCAGGTTTAAAAAGTCCGTCTTTATTGTTTAAAGTTGCTCTTACTGAAACAGTTCTGGATTGGGTGTTCAAAGACGGGTCAATAAATGACACGGTCGCTTCAAACTCTTTATTAGGATAGGCATTTGTAGTTACAGTTATTTTTTGTCCTTCCTTTAGTTGAGAAATCTGATTTTCATAGGCGTCAAACATTGCCCAAACGGTACCTAGGTCACTTACTTTTACTATTGGCTGGCCTTGTTTGACGTAGTCCCCTTCTTCTGCCATTTTTTCTGAAACCGTACCCGATACTGTGGCATAAATTGGAAAATTCTCACGTACTTTCCCCGAAGACTCAATTTGATCGATTTGAGTATCTGATACTTTCCACAGTTTTAATTTATTGCGGACTGCTTTATACATAGCGGGTTGCGACGTTTTCATAGAAGCAGCGGTTAAAAGTTCCTGCTGTGCTGCAACGAGTGCTGGCGCGTAAATGGTGGCCAACAATTGTCCCTTACGGACTTTTTCTCCGGTAAAACTGACATTCAGCTTTTCTATACGACCTTCAAAATAACTGGCCTGCACCGCATTGGCTTCTTCATTGGGCATAACTTTTCCTGAAAGCAACAAGAAGTTCCCCTCAGCTTCGGAGGCATTGCCTACTAAAACAGTTTGTATATTAGCCAAGGCCATTGCATTATCAGTCATTTTTATCTCGTTCAATGCCAGACCTTCCGCCCCTGATTCAGCAGGGATTAAGTCCATTCCACAAATAGGGCAATCTCCCGGTTCGGGCTGCATAATTTGGGGGTGCATGGAGCAAGTCCACATTTGATTTTTAGCAACCGCTTCTGAATGATCGTGGTTGTCATTGTTTGTCGCAACATCTCCACCGAATAGCAGAAATCCTCCTAGAAGGCCTATAATTAAGGCCACACCTACGTAAATGATATTCTTTTTCATTAGTTTATATATTTATTTATTGTTCTCCAATCGCTTAATCATCATCTTCATTTCCGTAATTTCCTTTTCCTGCGCTTTAATAATATCTTCAGACAATTTTTTAACCTCTGGATCTTTTATATCAGCTCGCTTACTAGTCAATATGGCAATAGAGTGATGCGGAATCATAGCTTTCATCCAGAGTACATCACCAATGATTGGAGCCTGGATTCTCACCAGACCTAAAGCACCACTAAAAAGAATAATACTTCCCAAAACAATTGCTATGTTCTTCTTTTTATTTTGGTACATATTACGCATAGCAACAAACATTATAATGGCCATTGCAGCGATACCTAGACAACTCATATAAAATCGGGTAAGACTAAAATAAACATGGTCTATTTCATAGGTGTTTAGGTACATAGTAATGTACATTGCAATAAAAGATGCGGCGAGCATCAAAATAAATTTTGTGTAATTGCCTTTGCTTTGATGTTGATTTGAATGTTCCATTGTTTTCGGGTTTTTGGTTATTATTTACTTACTTTCTTTTGTATTTTTCTAATCGCGGGAGAGGAAGTGTACCACAACAGGAATCCACTTAACACTGTAATTAATCCCAGAAGCGAAAACATTCTTAATACAATCGTATTAAAGTTGTCTCGCGTGTCATAATCCATTGTGTGAGTCATCCATAAAAAGTCGAACCAACGCCACGCTCGATGTCTTACGGTCTGGAATTTTCCGTCTGTTACCGAAACATAAGCCTTTAGTGCTTCATCGGTATCATATGAAATAACGTAGGCAGGCAACAGCTTTTCCCGATATTCGTGATAGTCGTCCACTTCGGTTATTTTTTGGATGTTTACCACTTTCATATCTTCTTTCATATAATTTTTGGCTACAGACAAGGCTTCTTCTTCGGAAATATCTTTTTTAGCTTCTCCAGTTTTTGCACTGTACAATTGCTTCTTGTTTACCCAGTAATAAGGAGCTGTGTTAATATCCCTAATCTCAATACTTCTAATGCCTTCAGAATTATTTATTTTTGAAGGGCTTATTAAGTTGTCAAAGGCCTTTGGCTCATACTCTAAATTGCGAAATTGATCCCCGTGAATATCATCTATGCTCGTCCAACTAAAATACATTCCGCTGATGGTCCAAAACAGAAATTGTATCCCTAAAAAGAGCCCCAAATATCTGTGAGCCTTTCGTATTTTGATTGCTGTTTTTCTATTGACCATGGTAACTTATTGATTCTTTTGATTATTATCATTTTGTTTTGAAAAAATCCGGATACATAATTACTGAGTGCCTGATAATGGAAGGGAACATAGAAACTATCCGGTAAACTACATATCCTTTCCAAGTCAGGTCTTTATTAAAAACCAATTCTCTATATTACTTATCATTGATTTCCTTTCCTTTAGAAAAATTAAAACAACAATACTTCTGCATGTTTTTTGGAGTCTTCATCTCTTTCTTCTATTAACTTATCACTCTAAATGAAAATGCCGCCACTATAGGCAAAACAAGCTATTACTAACCTAGCCCCCTGTTAATTGCAGGAAAAATGCACCAGTGTGAATAATAGCTATAATGGCATAAATGAACCATTTTTTTACAACAGATTTTTCTGTTGTGTCTTGATCTCCGTTTTTACAACACTGTTTCATTGTTCTATGTATATTGTTGTTTTATAATTACAAAACCATATAAATAATACTTGAAATGAGAGGTAAACTACTATTAACTAATCAACTAAAATGCTTACCCCTCAAAATCAAGTACACTTCACAAAACTTCTCCTCTTCATAAGGCCGTTATTGCTACATTGCAAAAAAAATGATACTATTATAAGAGCTTATCTTCCCCTTATATTGATGGCCTTTAAACAAAGCTCCTTGGCTGCTTCAAAATTATTTGTGCCTGACACAGGAAGGTTAATATACTAACTATCAACACTGTTTACCTTCCCGCGACAGCACTTAACTATTCAGATATTCCATAATCTTACAATCCTCCGTTAACTAAAAATCAGAGCCTTGAAAAGATTTTTTTAGGAATCAACTATTGAATAGTTTTTTGAACTTTCCCGCATTTAAGCATGCCACTACCGTAATATGGATTTCTAACTTCCTTACTTGTACTTAACCAAGCACTACCCTTGTCATACATTGGGCAAAACTGTTCGTAAAGTGTGTTTTTTGTTCCGGTTATGGCGACCATATCGGTTATATCCTTGCTCAAGGTTTTGAAATGCTCTCGCTGATGGTCTATGGGACTTTCAGAAATATGTTCGGCGTGTTCCATAGCATCTTCTATGATATCGGCCAGTTCTTTTTGATCCTCTTTGCTGTAGCTTTTCATATCAAAAGCCTTTAGGGAGGCCATTAATTTAGTTCCCGCTTGTGCCGCCTTTTTAGAATCATCTCCTACTAAAGCATCTTTCATTGTAAAATAATCAGCCGGAACTGCTTCTGCTGTAGGATTATTCATCTTGTCCATTTTCATAGTGCTATGGTTCATTTTCATATCACTCTGATTGTGGTTCATTTTTTCCTTTGCATGTGCATTGGTAAAAGAAATTGCTAACAATAGCATTCCTGCTATACTCATTTTTAGATTTTTCATTTTTATTATATTTAATTATTGTTTATAAACTGTTTTTCAATTGTGTGATAAAACCGATAATTTCTTCTGCTTCATCTTTTGATAATATTGCATCCTTATGAATCAAGGTGTATGAGTCCAAAGGCATTTCGCCATTTTCAATTTGCTTGACAATAGACCGTAACTTACTCTTCTTTCTTCGACTGGATAAGGAATCCCATTCACTAAAATTAAGTTCGGCCTTTCCTTCTTTTATATGATCTTCCAAAAACCAAGCAGCTGGTTGAACCTTATTATACCAGGGGTATTGCGTATTATTACTGTGGCAATCATAGCAAGATACCTGTAACTTATTCTGAATAGTTTCGGGAACATTATGAACCAGCATAAAATCAGTTGGTGGAACCGTATCACTTTGATTGCGTTCAGTGGGAATAAATTGAATACCCACAAACGCTACCAGTAATATTATTGCAATAATCTTTAGAATCTTCATAATAAATTTGACTTAAGATGGTATGACATATGACGTAAGACTTTTGGATTGCTTTTTAGTCCTACGTCCTACGTCCATAAGTCCTACGTCATTTAATTTATCTCCTTTTGCACTTCCCCGCACTTCAACATTTTACTTCCGTAATAAGGATTTTTAATTTCTTTGCTCATACTTAACCAGGCACTACCCCCATCATACATAGGGCAAAACAGTTGGTAGAGGGTGTTCTTTGTTCCTGTAATAGCGACCATATCAGTTACATCTTTACTCAATATTTTGAAATGCTCTCGCTGATGGTCTATGTCACTTTCAGAAATATGTTCCGCGTGTTCTACAGCGTCTTCAATTATATCTTTTAAACTTGCTTTTTGAGCATCTGTATAATTTGAAACATCAAGATTTCCGAAGCTTGTTGCTATAATCGCCCCAAGTTCTTTTGCTTTGGCATTATCATCAGCAACCAAAGCATCTTTAAGATTGAAGTAGTCATTTAATACGGCTTCCGAAGTACCATGGCCACCCATTGCCATTTCCGTTTTTTCGCCATCGTGATGACCATCACTGTTATCGTGATTCATTTTTGAATGATCTTCTCCACTATTCATTTCTGATTGGTGACCATCAATGCTTTCCTGTTCTTTTTTGCTGTCTTTACAAGACACCGCTGTTAAGGTTATAAATGCTATCGCAACTATACCTAATGTTGATTTTAATTTGCTCATTTTGCTCTAATTTAAGTTTGCGTTAATTATTCACTATTACTAGTAGTTGTTAAAGACCCTATAACTTTTCAATTATATTTTCTAACATTGAGGTAATCTCTTTCGCCACCTCATGCAGTTTTTCATTCTCCACCGCCTGCATGGATGCCATTGGGTTTACTGCTGCTACCTCAATGATGCCTTCTTCAATTTCCTGTACAATGACATTGCAGGGCAGCATGGTCCCGATTTTATCTTCGGCCTCCAAAGCTTTATGTGCATAAGGTGGATTACAAGCTCCCAGTATCCTATACTTTTTAAAGTCCACATCAAGTTTCTCCTTTAAGGTTGCCGTCACATCAATTTCCGTGAGTATGCCAAAACCTTCTTCTTTCAATCCTTGGGTAACCTTATCGATAACCTCTTCAAAAGTGCCTTTCATTATTTTATTGAAATAATAGTTCATCGTTTTTAATTTTTAGAGTTCAACATTCGTTTTTGTTCTTCATATTCCTCTTTGGATATTTCGCCCTTGGCGAACCGGTTGTCCAAAATATCCATGGGATTTTCCCTCTTAACTATATTTTGTCTATTTCGTCCTTTGTACTGAAATACAACAAATACAAGTACAATAGGTATCACTATCCACCACCACATCATCATAATTTTTTAGTTTTAATTGTTAACCAATAGTTTTCGTTTGTAGTTACCCTCATCTTTGAAAATGAGAATTTGCTACCCTTCATTTTTTCATTTTTCCTTTCATCTTCTTCTTCATTTCAGGATTTTTTTCCATCATTTTTTGCTTCATTTCTTCCATCATTTCAGGGTTCTCATCCATCATTTCCATCATCTTTGCTTTCATCGCGTCTTTCATCGTTTTGTTGTTATGGATTTCATCCATTAGCATTTTACGACCCTTTTCGCTCTCCATCATCTTCCCAAGCATTTTTGATTGCATCTTTTGCATCATTTCAGGGTTTTTCTCCATCATCATCTGCATATGGGATTGCATTTTTTCTTTCATTTCAGGGCTTTTCTCCATCATCATTTTCATGTTTCCAGATTCCATCTTCTGCATATGCTGCTGCATCATTATTTTTTGTGCCCCTTCATTCTGCTGTGCTTGCTCGATAAATTCACTGAATTGGCTTGGGTCTGAAATTATTTCCTGATACACAGCATTCCGATTGCCCTGGATTTTCATCGTTTCAGAGGCATTAAATGCTGATTTACAGCTACCCAAGGTTCCTACTGTTGCAATAATCAATAACGTTTTTACAATTGTTCACATTTTGATTTGATTTAAATTATTTCTATTTGTTTTTAAAATTATTCCTTTTTAAAATCTCGCCGAAAGCCCCCCACCTGCACCAAAACGGTTGTCGTAGCTTGCCATCAATGAAAAGTCTCGTGATAAATAATATTCTACGCCTGCCTTCCAAGTTACTTCGTTCGAAAAATTATCTCCCATAGGAAGGTCGCTCACCCATCCAAAATCTGCTTGATATTCATATTTACCAAAAATCGCGGTTCGCGGAAAGATTAAAATCTCTCTACTCAAACCAATTTGGGGTCTCAATTTACTGTCTATGCGCATATCTAGATTGAAAAGATAGGGTGTCAAAAATCGAATCCCTGCAATGGCTGTAGTTGAAATTTCATCCAAATTATCTTCCAATTCATTTTCAATATTCACACCACCAAACACTCTAAAATAATCGTGGAGATAACGTTCATAGGTTACTTCGGCTTCTAAGTTTTGATTCCATCCATATTCTGCCAAAACATTAAATTGGTTTCGAAGATTGGAAGCAACAAAATTAAACTCCACCATATGCGACGCCACATCAGCCGTTGACCACACATAAAACTGATCCGCTTCCTTAATTAGATGTTTTACAGGGTATTTTTCCATTCGTGGGTCGCGAGGGGTTTCATAACTTACAACCCGTGCCATTCCGCTCATCATATGATAAAGTATATGACAGTGAAAAAACCAATCGCCGTTTTCATCGCCATCGTTCCCACTAAATTCTATGGTAACTTGCTCCATTGGCGGAACGTTGACCGTGTGTTTCAAAGGTGAATACTCCCCATTTTTATTGATGACCCTAAAAAAGTGACCGTGAAGGTGCATAGGGTGATGCATCATCGTTAAATTATTGAAGGTCATTCTAGTTACTTCGCCATTCTTTATTTTAATGTTGTCGGCTTCACTCAAAGGAACACCGTTCATACTCCAAATGTAGCGTTGCATATTGCCCGTAAGATTCAAAAGAATTTCCTTTACGGGAAGATTTTTATCGTAACTAGTTTTTTCTGGAGATTTTAAATAATCGTAATTGTATTCTGAAAACATG
>DASRQG010000312.1:0-2598 GCA_035645995.1 Mariniphaga sp.
TTACTTACCTGCGTTTCGGTAATGGTGTTATGGGAAAACAGCCTGATGGAGGATTTCATCCATCAGCCGCATATAGAATTGGCAACGGAAAACAGGGTAATATAGGTCGTGATTCAATAACTCATGTAGTTTGGGATTCTGATGGAATTACCAGGGTACGAAACCCTTTACCTGCTACCGGTGGAACGAATGCCGAAACCATGACACAGGCTAAAGAATTTGCTCCAGTGGCATTTCGTACCCAGGAACGAGCAGTGACCGAAGCAGATTATGCCAAAAAAGCAGAACTGCATCCCGAGGTACAAAAAGCTGCTGCACGTTTCCACTGGACAGGAAGCTGGTACACAGTCTTTGTAACCATTGACCGTAAAAGGGGATTAGATATAAATGACAAGTTTAAAAATGAAATTTTACTTCATCTGGAAAAATACAGGATGGCGGGATATGACCTCGAAATCCGGCAACCACAATTTGTTTCACTCGATATCAAACTAAATGTATGTGTAAAACCGGGTTATTTTAAAACCAACGTGGAGGAACGTTTATTAGAAGTTTTCAGTAGTTATGACCTTTCTGACGGAACCAGAGGCTTTTTTCATCCTGATAATTTCACATTTGGCCAAGCCGTTTATCTCAGCGCTATTTATAAACTATCAATGAGTGTTTCCGGTGTTGAATCGGTAGAAGCAACTACTTTTCAACGGTGGGCAAAAAAAGCACGCACTGAAAAGGGTGATGGTTTTCTTGTACCTGAAGAACTTGAAATCATCAGACTCGACAATGATCCAAATTTTCCGGAAAATGGTAAAATAGAATTCAATATGGTTGGAGGATTATGAGCACTAATAATAAAAATCAAAATTCAAATAACTGTTGTGAAGGGTTAAGCTACCTGACACCTGTTTCGGAAGAAAATATTCCCGGTTTGTCTACATTAATTTACCGGGTTGGCACCCATGGAAAATTTAAAAGTTCCATGCTAAGGGGTATTGCCTCAAAACCGGTACTTGATAATTTAAAAACACGGGAAGATGATGATGCTTCAATTGCATTACTGGATGGATGGGCAACAGTTCTTGATATACTTACCTTTTATCAGGAACGAATAATAAATGAAGGATTCCTGCATACGGCTGTCGAAAGACGTTCTGTATTAGAATTAGCGAGGCATATCAGTTATAAGTTAAATCCGGGAGTTGCTGCCGGTACCTTTATGGCATTCACCATGGATGAAGCGATTGGAGCACCTAAAGAAGCCATTATTCCTAATGGAACAAAAATTCAAAGCATCCCTGGTCAGAATGAACTACCACAAGTTTTTGAATTAACCGAAGAAATTCTTGCCAAAAGAGAATATAATGCAATCAGGCCAAGGCTTACTCAACAGCAAATCATTTCAACATCGATGAAAAGTGCTGTGGTCAAAGGTACCAACCTTAACATAAAAAAAGGTGATGTTGTGATGATCCAAGATGATTCATCAAAAAAGGCTCAAAAGATTCTCGGAATAACAATTGATGAAAATAGCCAAACTACACGAATTGATTTTGGTACACCGGAACTTTCTCCAAATATTTTTGAGAGACATGATTTAATGGAGGGAAAAGCAGATGATCTTACCAAATACAAAACACTCAATACAGATGTTATTGATATTATTTTATCAAAATCCTGGAAGGCAGAAGTATTAGCTTCAATACTCAGAATAAAAAATTGGAAGGTGGATGAACTTGTTGAAGGCATACAAAAAAGAATGCTAAATCTTTCCCAGACATCAAATGGTAACATTCATGTTTTCAGGCATACTTCATCGGTTTTTGGTTATAATGCAGCAAAACAAGTTACCTATACAAGCAAAGGACTTCCTAAGAAACCAGAAAATTGGCAGGAATGGTCACTTAATGAAAACAATGGAAAACTATTCCTGGAGAATGCAAACGATAAGATATTACCGGAAACTTATATTCTTATAAAAGAACAAAATGAATCACTTGAAGCTGCCGGAATATATAAAATAACAGATGTAAATGTCGGCTCTCGCACTGCTTACGGCATGAGTTCCAAAACCACAAAAATGACGCTTTCTCCTTCTGATAGCTGGTGGGATACTGATAAAACAAATCTGGCATCTATTAGAAGTCTTATTACTTATGCACAAAGTGAAAAACTCGATTTATCTGAAGTAACCATTGATGAAATAATTGAGGGAAACACGATTGTTTTGAATGGCCCTTATCCTGAGCTCAGCAAAGGACAAAAAATGATTGTCTCAGGTGAACTTTCAGATTTAAATGGAATATACTCAAGCGAAATGCGCATCATCGACGAAGTAATTCTGGAAGAAGGGTTTTCTGTTGTCACTTTTGAAAATGCACTGGATAATTCATATGTCCGAAATACATTAACAATAAATGCCAATGTTGCCGCAGCAACGCATGGAGAAACGAAACATGAATCATTAGGTAGTGGTGACGGCTCTAAAGCTTTCCAGGAATTTATTCTCAAACAAAAACCACTTACTTATATCTCAGCATCCACTGAAGGCGGAAGGGCTACAACATTACAAATCAGAGTAAACGATATTTTGTGGAAAGAAGT
>DASRQG010000313.1:0-3824 GCA_035645995.1 Mariniphaga sp.
CACCTTCATAGGTGCAAAACCCTGTACAGAATGGTTGCATGGAATTGTATCTATGGATAGTAAGGGATTCATCCATACGGGCGTAGATGTCATGGAGTCGGCAATGACAACGTGTTCCATCTTTGAACAAAGAAAACCACAATCACTAGAAGCGAGCATACCGGGTTTTTTTGCTGTAGGTGATGTAAGGAAAGGTTCTGTAAAACGGGTTGCTTCCGCAGTCGGTGAAGGTTCGATGGCCATTAGTCAAGTGCATCAATATTTGGCTGAACTAAAAATGAACAAGTTACCGCACTAGCGATGGAAGAAGAAAATAAATATTGCGAGCATTTAAATAAGGGGGAATTCAAAACCACCCAAATCAAGGTGTGTGAAGAATGTGTGAGAGTAGGAGACAAATGGATTCATCTACGGCTCTGCCAGACTTGTGGAACAGTGCTATGTTGTAATTCATCCCAAAATCAGCACGCACAAGCTTTGGTCAAAATCTGCATGTTGTTATATAGATAACTCAATAGCTTTTTAACTAATACAATTTTTTTGTTCAATTTCAATCACATTAATCAACGTAATATGAAACACATCAAATCATCAATAGTAGCATTTATTCTCATTTTAATCAACTTAAATACAAACATTATGGCACAAATAATTCCTGGGGAAAAAGACCCGAACATTTCAAAAGATACACGTGCTTTTCTAAAAGCATTAAACAGTGGAGATGGGCCACCTTTGGAGGAATTGTCTCCCAAAGATGCCCGTCAGGTACTTGTGGATGCACAAAATTCCGTATCCTATGATTATAGTGATATTGAAGAATCAGAAAAGACAATTACCCAGGATGGTCTAACCATTACCATTCATATCGTAAAACCGAAAGGTGCCAAGGACAACCTGCCTGTGTTTATGTTTTTCCATGGCGGGGGATGGGTATTGGGTGACTACCCGACTCATAAACGATTGGTAAGGGATCTGGTAGTGAAAAGCGGTGCGGTAGCTGTTTTTCCCGATTACACCCCGACTCCGGATGCCCAATTCCCCGTGGCTATTAATCAAGCTTATGCTGCAACGAAATGGGTTAGTGAAAATGGAAGCACCATTGGAGTAGACGGTTCCCGATTGGCTGTTGCAGGCAACAGTGTGGGCGGTAATATGTCCACAGTCGTCTCAATGATGGCCAAAGATAAAAATGGTCCTAAAATAGCTTTTCAGATCTTGCTATGGCCGCTGGTTGATGCTGATTTGAGCCGACCGTCGTATAAAAAATTCGAACAGGGTAGATTTTTAACTACTCCGATAATGAAGTGGATGTGGGATATGTACATACCCAATCCTGAAGATCGGAAGCAAAAATATGTTTCTCCTATTAATGCCTCCCTGGAGGAATTACAAGGATTACCGCCCGCATTAATACAGGTTGCTGAAAATGATATTCTATATGATGAAGGAATTGCTTACGGCCGCAAATTAGATGAAGCGGGTGTACCAACGACTATTACAGTGTATAAAGGGATGATACATGATTATGGGATGTTAAATCCTTTGTCACACATTCCGGGTGTACAGGAAGCGTTGTTACAAGCTGCAGCTTTATTGCGTGAAGCCTTGTTTATTAAATAGAATTTCAATAGAACCAATAGCAATATCAGCTAGGATTGGCAAACAAAAAAATCCAGTTGTATTATTAAATGAAGTTTAAAATAATATTAAAAACATGAACAAAAAGAAAATTGTATTAATTACAGGGACAAACAGTGGTTTTGGTTGGCTTACTGCCAAAGCTGTTGCCTCATATGGTCATAAGGTTTATGCTACGATGAGGGAAACTAATGGTAAAAGTGCCGAAAAGGCAAAAGAGTTATCTCGGGAAGAAAACATAACGGTTTTGGATGTTAATCTAACTGACGATGAAAGTGTGATTAAAGCCATAGATACCATTATATCTAAAGAGGGAACTATTGATGTATTGGTGAATAATGCAGGTGCTGCAATGTTCGGTGTGGTTGAAAGTGCTACGCCTGCTGATGTGCAGCGAATATTTGACATCAACGTTATTGCACCTTGGAGATTGATGAAATCGGCATTGCCAACTATGCGAGAACAATCAGAAGGCTTGATTATTAATATCACAAGTGGGTCTGGAAGATTTTCCTTTCCTTTCACTGCAGTGTATGGTGCTTCAAAGTTCGCTCTGGAAGGATTGAGTGAAGGATTGCATTATGAATTAAGACCGTTAGGTGTAGATGTAGCTATTGTTCAGCCAGGAACTTTTCCTACTGAGCTGTCCAAAAATACTCAATCTGGCTCAGACACATCAGTTATAGGCGCTTATGAAGTGCTGACTGAAATTCAGAAAAACTTCTTCAGTGCCGTAGGCCAAATACTTGAAAATGTAAATCCTAATCCGCAAGATGTGGCAGATGCAGTAGTCAAATTGATCAATACTGAAAAAGGACAAAGACCATTAAGAACGGTTGTTGACCCGACATCGGGAGAATTTGTAAAAATAGCTAACGACACTGTAAAAGTTGAATACGCAAAAACGTTAGCTGTATATGGAATGCAAGACCTTTTAATATAGATTATTTTAACCAATAGAATAGCCGGGCTTATCCTAGCTATTCTATTGGTTACTTAAAGCTAATACCATTTGGATTAATACTGCAGAAACAGATAACATCAGCTATGAAATTAACAGTCACAAGGGGGGATGATCGCCTATTATGTGAGAGTTCCAACTGATGGTAGGCAAATTCGGTCCGGACTAATACCGATTTATGGGCAAGTTTGATCTTTAAAAACAAAATATAAAAGTATGAAACCAATATTTGAAGATATACCGCTAATAAATAATGAGAGCAGAAAGAGATTTGAAATAGAAGTAAGCGGAAAATACGCATTCATTAATTATGGCAAATTTGGTAACCAAATAGCTCTAGTACACACCGAAACCGAGCCTGAGTTAAAAGGGACTGGTGCCGCAATTGCAGTAGTTGAAAAGACATTGAATTATCTCGAATCCCATAATATTAAGTTGTTGCCATTCTGTCCTTTTGTATCCGCCTATATAAAAAGAAATCCGGACTGGATACGTATCGTAAGTAAGAAATTTAAAGGTTATGAAACTTTAATAAAAGTTAAGTCTAAAATTGAAAAATAATTTTAATTGCGGTGTTGAATCAACTAGAGATATGTGAAAGACTTTAACCTAAAACAAAATTCACAAACTAATGGCAAATAATATGCTGATTAATGCACAAATCATAATCAATGCCACACCTGATAAAGTCTGGGCAGTTTTGACAGACTTTGAAAACTACCCCAATTGGAATCCTTTCATTAATAGCATCACAGGAGATCCGAGGATTGGCAAGCAAATCACAGTAAGAATTGCCCCGCCAGAAGGCAAGGTGATGACATTCAGACCAACTGTATTAGCATTTGAACGGAACAAAGAATTGCGTTGGATAGGGAGACTATTGTTTAAAGGTTTATTTGATGGAGAGCATAAGTTTGAACTCATAGATAACGGAAACGGTACAACGACCTTTAATCATAGCGAAACCTTTACGGGAATACTGGTAAGTCTATTTAAGAAGCAACTTGAAAACAGCACGAAGAAAGGCTTTGAACTGATGAACCAAAGCTTGAAGGAAATGGTAGAAATCCATATGAAAAAGTAAGTGGAGATCCGCTAACAAGTCGAGACCAGGAAAAAGTTTACAGATGCAGTTCACAATACGCTGTAGAAAAGCAATACTATTTTAACATTTTTATTATTACATTTAAATATTTAACTACTTTAATATATTATTATGAAAGCA
>DASRQG010000314.1:0-5337 GCA_035645995.1 Mariniphaga sp.
GCTATAAAATCTTTCCATTCAGTAGCATTTAACTGTCTGTAATCATTTCTTTCAGGTATGGTTGAAACACCACCTTTTACATTTAAGGTAAATTTAGTTGCTCCGGCAACACCTTTTTTAGTGTTTATAACAATTACACCATTGGAAGCTCTGGCACCGTATATAGAAGTTGCTGTTGCATCTTTCAATACTGATATTGATTCAATATCATTAGGATTTAAAGTTGCTAATGGGTTAATCGTTTGATCTTCATCTGTTCTCATGCCAAATGCTCCAGTAGACATTTGAACACCATCAATAACATATAGTGGTTGAGTTCCAGAATTAAATGAACCTAATCCACGAATTAAAACAGAATTATAACCACCAGGCTGTCCTGTTTCAGCACTCATTGATAAACCTGCAACTGCACCTTCCAATGATCTAATTGGATCCGCATCAGTTGTCCTGGTTATAACTCTCTCATCTACAGTTGATGCAGAACCTGTAAAGGCAACTTTTCGAGTTACACCGTAACCGGTGACAACAACCTCTTCAACACCAATTGTCTCTGATTCCATCAGTACATCAATCACAGAACCTGTGATCGGTTGCTCAACTGCACGCATCCCAACAAATGAAAAAACCAAAGTTTCTGCATCGTTAGGAACATCCAGCTGATATTCACCATCTATATTAGTAATGGTTCCAAGTGTTGTCCCTTTTACCACTACCGAAACACCAGGTATCCCGGCTCCATCTTCGGCACTTGTTACAGTTCCGGATATTCGCCGTACCTGTGCTTCAACTGTAAGCATGCCCAAAAAAGCAATGCTTATTAGCATTAGCGCAATTTTCTTCATAAAATAAAATTTAAAAATATTAATTACTCACTCGTTTTGAGGGGCTAATATAATTAAAAAATACGTTGATTAACATCTATTCACAATTTTTTGAATTACTAATTTAAAAATTCATGACGATTAATGCACTATAAATCATCATATTAGTCAAACAAAATACCAAATATCACGTATTTTTAAATACAATTAAGATTTAAAAACTTAAAAATTATTTCATTTTAATGTTAATTTCGTAACAATTCTTTTAAATTAAAATCAAAAAATGAATTTATGAAATCGATAACAGCCTTGTTAATTTTGCTCTTTTTCATGCCGGGTTTTGTTTTTTCCCAGGAAAAACTAAATATCATTGTAATTGGTGCACATCCCGACGATGCAGATATCAGAGCTGGTGGTACTGCTATTAAATATGCCAAAGCAGGCCATAATGTACTGTTCGTTTCCCTTACCAATGGTGATGCAGGACATCACGAAAAAGGCGGTGGTGCCCTTGCCCGAATTCGCAGGGCTGAAGCTACTGAAGCCGGAAGAAGATTTGGTGTGGAATACATCGTCCTCGATAACCATGATGGTGAATTGATGCCTACCCTCGATAACAGGCTCGAAGTGATTCGCCTAATCCGCAAATGGAATGCTGATATCGTTATGGGGCCGCGTCCAAATGATTACCATCCCGACCATCGTAATGCTGCCATACTGGTTCAGGATGCCGCATATATGGTTATAGTCCCTAACGTAGCTTCCGATGTTCCTCCGTTGGAAAAAAATCCTGTTTTCCTTTATGTGGAAGACAGGTTTCAAAAACCATATCCCTTTGAACCCGACATTGCTGTTGATGTAACCAGCGAATTTGATCAAAAAATTTATGCCATGGCTGCACATGAATCTCAAATGTTTGAATGGCTGCCATGGACCGGCCAACGACTCGATCAGGTTCCTAAAACGGAAAAGGAAAGGCTAAAGTGGCTGGCCGAATGGCGTAAACCTGCTATCTCCGGCGATGTAAAAAAATCCCTGGCAAAATGGTACGGAGCAGATAAAGCTGCAAATATTGAAGTTGCCGAAGCTTTCGAAATCTGTGAGTATGGTAGAAGGCCTTCAGATGAGGAAATAAAAAAATTATTTCCGTTCTACTAAACCAACCTTGCATAAATGTAACCCCCAAATACATTTGTGTTCTTTTGTCCCTTATAACTTGTAAGAAATC
Organism: Mariniphaga sp.; assembly: GCA_035645995.1. Lineage (GTDB taxonomy): Bacteria > Bacteroidota > Bacteroidia > Bacteroidales > Prolixibacteraceae > Mariniphaga. Next base: position 2,050 of record DASRQG010000314.1, read on the forward strand.
ACCTTTATTACCTATCATAGGTATGTGAACAAATACATCATTCATTGATGTGTTATTCTTACCACTTACAAGCATTCTCAATGCCCATTATAATCCAGCCACAAATAAGATTATGAGGTTATTATTTCAAAACTTTTAGATAAATTCATTACGCTTCATTGGTATTTAAAGTACATACATTAACCATACATACTCCAGACCAAATTCAATTGGAACTGGACATAGACTGGTTCATGACTATACCGTATTATACAAAACCATCCACCTTCAGGATGTTTATTGAGGCCAGATTTATTAAGCCAATATTTGGCTGGTCTCATTAATAGAAATTAATTGAATTCTTTATAAGCCTTCAACAACAAATGAACTACTTCATAATAACACACTTCTCTATTAAAGTAAAAATTATAAATCTTATTTTCGTAAAGAATTTTACGTGTTAAGTATGTACACACAAGAAGAGTTAAAACAACTGAGGTTGAATTTTTGGGAACAATTTGGCAGACGATGTAAAGTACATCCTGAATTACGATTGCGAAAAAAGAATTTTATCCTGCATCGTACTAAAATTCCAGGGGTGGCACTTCGCTTTGAGGTTGACCGTAATGCGGCCCGGGTAATATTAGAACTTGGACAAAAAAATGAAGATAAACGGCTTATGGCATTCGAGATACTTCAACGTTATAAAATTTTAATAGAACAAGGTTTTCCGGAAGGGTTGATTTGGGAATTTTATCATCAGAGAGAAGACAGCTTGAAAGAAGTATGCAGAATATATACACAACTTGAGAATGTTGATATCCATCGGCAAAATCAGTGGCCTGACATTTATAATTTTTTTATTGACAACATGTTACAATTGGAAGAGAACTTCCTGATGGTACGCGATGTTTTTAAAGAAGAACTTGAAGCTTAATAAGCTGTTAAAATGATTAAGATTATGAATAAATTGAATTAATGAGGTAGATCAGAACCCGGCATGATATGTATTCATTCATTATTTGTTCAGCGTCTATAAGTAATTCGAAGATATTTATACTTTAGTTTCTAAATAAAAAATAAATTTGTAAAACATCATTTTATGGATCAATTAATGCGTAATACATCTCAGAAAAAAAGGTCAATTGCTACACTTATCAAAAATCTTTTTATCAATAATTATGCTTTAATTCCTGATCCTTCCAAACATCAACATAAAAAAAAGTACTTAATAATAAACGGAGATGATTTATGTAAGGACGAAAACACCAATAATTCCATTGTAAAGGCTTTCAGGGATGGCATTCTGACAAGTACTTCCGCCTTTATCAACTTAAATGATTCATTCAGACAAATACAAAAGATTCATGATGAAAATCCCTCACTTCCAATAGGCCTTCATCTAAACATGACTTTGGGAAAGCCGGTTACTAATCCATTACTTATACCTCATCTTACCGATAAAAAAGGTCAATTTTATACAATTGATTCTATTATTAAATATTTACATAGCATTCCTGTCGAAGAAGTCAGGAAAGAAATGTTTGCTCAAACTGAAAAATTCATATCTTCAGGGATACCATTAAATCATATTAATTATCATCACCATTTGGCAGCTTTGTATACCCCTTTTTTTAAAGTTGTAAGAGAAATTGCACTTGAATATAAAGTTCCTGTCAGAAACCCTGTGCCCGCAAGTATTTATAATTTGATACATTTGAATGGAAACGGAGGAGGTGGTTCAACAGGTTTGAAGAAACTCATACAATTTGCAATAATACATCCTTTCAAACTTCTTCCAATTTTAAAACAGGTAAAGCCCATGGCACTGGCAGAACAAGAAATACTAATGGTTAAAGAAAAGATCAGGAGTTCCGACTGGTTTATTGACAATTTTTATTCAAATGAATCATCAAACACAATGGTCTCAATCCTTGAACAACTACCTTTCGGGGTATCCGAAATAATGTGCCATCCCGGCAATGGGAAAGAACTGGAAGTATTAACCGATCCAATAATTAAGCAGACCATCAGAAACCAACAAATTAAACTTATTTCCTGGAACCAATTAACATTAATATAGATCATGGACAAAATGAAAGTTACGACTGCACAATTTGAAAATAAAAGTGGCGACAAAGCATACAATCTTTCAATCATAGAAAAACTTGCAGCCAAAGCTGCAGAAGAAGGATCACAAGTAATTGCATTTCACGAATGTTCTATTACCGGTTACACTTTTGCCAGGCATTTGTCGAAAACACAACTATTAAAAATAGCAGAACCCGTGCCTGAAGGTAGAAGCATTCAGGAATTGCTGAAGATTGCAGAAAAGTACGATATAGTAATTTTAGCAGGATTATTTGAAAAAGACGCAGACAACAACATCTATAACACTTATGTATGTGTTGATAAGAACGGATTGATTGCCAAGTACCGAAAGTTGCACCCTTTCATCAGCAAACACCTCCATCCGGGCAATGAATATTGCATTTTTAAAATTCATGGCTGGAATTGTGGAATTTTAATTTGTTATGACAACAACATCCTCGAAAATGTGAGGGCAACACGAATGTTGGGAGCAGATATTATTTTTATGCCCCATGTAACGATGTGCACACCTTCTAGTCGTCCGGGGGCAGGATTTGTAGATCCTGAACTTTGGAAAAACAGGGAAAATGATCCTACTTCTGTCAGAATTGAGTTTGATGGATTGAAAGGAAGGGAATGGTTAATTAAATGGCTTCCATCAAGAGCGTATGATAATGCAGTATACGTAGTTTTCTCAAATCCAATTGGAATGGATGACGATCAGCTTAAAAATGGCTGTTCTATGATTATCGATCCCTTTGGGGATATTGTAACCGAATGCAGAAACCTGGGTAACGATATTGCTTCATCAGTGCTTATCCCTGAAAAACTAACAAGAGCAGGCGGCTATAGATATATTCAGGCACGGCGGCCTGATTTATATAGTGACATTATTGGGCAACAACATAACCCGGAACATAATGTAGCCTGGCTACATCAAAAGTCCAATTGATATTTTCCCTCTTGCTGGTAACACTACAAAAATTCTTCCCTCTTTTAGGCCCTGAGATACGTAAATTGAAAACTACTTAAATAATTGCCTGCTTCTATTTAATTTACTAATAAAACTGTTTTAATTCCGGCATTTTCCAGCTTCAATTATTTATTAAAAAGCATTTATGAACTAATTTCATAGCGTGTCTGTAAAATAATATATGATTGGTATAAACGGAATACTGTAAAAAAATTGGTGGGATTTTTATCCGATAATTGGATGGT
>DASRQG010000315.1:0-6662 GCA_035645995.1 Mariniphaga sp.
TGGGCACTTATACTTTAATGAACTGGTTTCCTGAATTGGTGCATCCTCACGTACGGATTCACCACATCCATTACCAATACCTCGCGGTGCTGCGCCAATGCAACAACGAAGGCAAACAAAATATTCCGCTGTCTGGTGGAATGGATGCCGCCCTGGCCGGCGATAGTTTTTAAATTGTCGTATGCGGTCTGGGTGAATTTGCCGGCACAAGTTTAATTTTCGCTACCCTATTCTGGTGAAGGTTGTTTCCGGAATAATTACGCTTGGGAAAAACAACAGGAGTTGGCCGACTTTGAAAATATCATATATTATCAGCATTCATCATATTTGAAATTATAATGATATCCCTGCATCAAAAGTCATATCCTTTGCCAACGAGGAGATAAGCATTATTGTTAAAAATTATATAATTTATTAAATGAACAATAGCGCCCGTTGTAACTATTTAAACCACCTTTAAAATATAATATGCCTTTTTAAAATCCTTACAGACTTTACAGTCATTAAAAACCTTAATTATCTTATCCTCTCTTCATTTGCCACAACTTACATGAAATTTTTCTCAGAAACGTTTTCAATATGCACACACCGGCTTATATCATCCATTATTCACCCATACAACTCCTCCAGCTCCAGCTTTTTAATTCTACTTCGTATCGCCCCCCTGCTTCTGCCAAAATGTTTGGCAATATCTTTTACAGTAACTCCCTCACAATACATTACCGTCAACTCATCATCAAGCTCCGTTGTCCACCGCTGATAGGCTTCTTTAACTTTGCCGGCTTTCTCCTTCAATTTATAGTTGTTAATCACATCATCCTCCGCATGAATCGAAATTGATCCCGGTTTATCTACAGTTTCTGCATGGATAACTTTTTCCGGTTTCTTTTCAACTTCCACTCGCATAACATGTATTTGCCGCGACATCGGAAATTTTCCGGGTACAATGGTTTCCGGAATGTGAATGCTGCTTTTGGTTCGGGTTATAGCTACGTAAAGCAAATTTATTTCCTCATTCAGTTGAGCCCGGTTATGATTTTCTTCTCTGGTGGTAGCCATCTGTTTTTTTAATTCCTCTCCTGTAATAAAATCCCGGGCAAGCTGTATGGCATCATATTCCATTCCCTTACTGCGGTGAACTGTAGAAAATATCATCTCAGCATTTTCTTTTGTATCATCCTTTATATGCTTTTCTTTTATTGCCTCAATGATTTTTGGAATTTCATTACCATATTCCTTCACAATCTCTACCATCATTCCCAACTGAACATCTTCAGTTTTTTTTATATAATCCTCCAGCTCATCCATGTCCTTCATTTCCAGAATGAGCTTATCCTTAATGAGCTTACGGTTCTTATTATATAAGTTCAAAACATCATACAGCGATGCCCCGTCATCAGCATAGGTGTAAGAATTTATATTGCCTTCGAAATAGATCGAACGCACTTTTTTCTTTTCCATCACATACTCAATGGCCTTTAACAACAGACCCAGGTTAGTCCGTGCAATTACCGCCTTCGACTTGATTTCACCCGGTATGCCTTTTCCTTTTATGGAAAATGGCATGGTGGTGCCTATTATTTCTTTTAACTTCAATGCATCCATTGCCAAATTTGCAATATCCTGGTTAAATCGAAAACTGGTCGATAGATAATAATCCTTGAAATCTGCCTTTTCTAGAGAATTAACAGCATACCGCCAACCATAGATTTGTTGATGAGTATCACCAACAATAACCTTAACTGCCTTTTGCTTGAAAAACACATCCAGCATTGCTGGTGACGCATCCTGCCCTTCATCAAACAAAATAACATCAAATCGCAACTGCGGATTTGAAAGCTGAAACTTCTTCAGGTAAAAATCATGTGTAACATCAATCTCCCCCTTATCCATTTTCTTCAAAAGAATCCGGCTTTGCTGCTCTATATAACCATATAATGTGGTAACAAAAGTTCTTGCTTTGCTATCATGAATGGTTTCCAGGTAATTCAACTCATGGACACATGTGCTATCACTGTTGCAAAAAAAGGAAATGAACTTCAAAATATGTTTTGCAACAACATATTCAGTATGCTTTTCTCCATTTCCCTGAAGTCCCAAAAGTTTAGCCACTTCATATGGCTTATAATCCGTTCGCTTAACTGTGTAATTATTTTGACGAACAACATGCTTAAAGGCAAGAGAATGTGCAGTCTCAACACGTACATTAGTTATTCCTCGTTCTGCAAACTTCCGGATTGCCTCCAGCCTTACCGACCTGTTGAAAGCAAGATACAATATCCTGCTTGTCTTAGGCCTTGAAGCTGCATATTCAATAACCGTAGTAGTCTTTCCCGACCCCGCAACAGCATTAATCTTTATATTACCGGTCGATTCAATAATCTTTTTCTGCTCTTCCGTTAGTTCCATACCTATTTTACTTCTGCTTCAAAAACTTTTTTTGTTAGGTATTAATAGTTTGTAAACTTAAATAATCTTTGATTCTTATGCATAGTCAGTATTCCCTTTGAATCCATTAAAACCTTTTACTTCATTTTTTCGATATTGTTAATGTTCAAAGCTTAATTGATTTATAAACTCAATTTATAATTTTTTTTCGGAACACTTTAAGCTGTGGTACGTTTTTTTGTCTATTACTGTTTATACTGATTTTATTCCTTATCCTGATTCTCCTTATTTTCCTTCCTGACTCTAATTCTAATGTTTTCAGTAAAGCAATATCTCAAAAATTAAGCTGATATTTTGTCTAATTTTGAATATAGAAAATTATTTTTCAGAACATAATTTATTTCCATGGCGTGATTTCATTCCCCCCCTCCCCACAAATATTTTATTTTGTCACACCTGCCTGCCGGTCAGGTAGGCTTTTTGTTCCCACCCGCAAACAGCACATTGGCTTTTAGAGAAGGAGGAAAAAGCCAAAGAGCTGTTCCTCCCCGCAAACAAAAAGCCAGCCGCTCCCAAGGCCCCCGGCGGCTTTGTGCCAAAATAAAATACCCAAAGCTACATTTACATAACGCGATATTATAGTACAGCCCCGCGAAAAATCCTCCCGCAAGACCTCCAAGCTGTCCTATAATCACGCTATGTAAAGTAGCCCCACCGGTCGCGATAGCCAGTACCTCTGTTGACAGTTAGTGCCATCCGTATCCACCCACCCAAGATTCCATCAAGAGCCCCACCTCCCTTTAGCGGTGCTCAAAAATAAAGCATGAGAGGTCCGTGCTAAACAACTCCTTGTGCTTGCGGCAGGTTCATTCACTTCATTCATCCGTTCGTCAACCATTACGTTCCGCAAGCTACACGTAACTTGTTGCCTTACTACTTCATTCCGTTCATTTCACCAGCCTAAGCACCCCGCAGAAAAAGCCCGGGCGGCATTCCACTACACAAATCCACCCGCTTTTCATTCCGGGGCCGGGTAATTTACTCTTTCAACATTCCATATCATCATTCCTGCCGTTCGGGATCTGGTATTTCAATTATAATTATCTACCAATAAACCGTAAATTCCCCACACCCCTCCATTCAATCCCACCCGCTTTGTTCCGTTCCATTTCGCCCGTGCCTTTTCTCCTTCCCGCCCACACATTCCTACCTGATGCTTTATTTTTTTCGCGAAATTGTCCACCCCAATCTCCCTGATCATAGATAGTGCTTAACCTTAACCTTGATGCCCTTGTTAATGGTGTGCATATTGATCGGTCCATCTCTGATCGTTCGTGCCAAAATTGTTTATCCCAAAAAGTCCTCCAAACTTTCCTGCTTCTGTCCAGGTGATTCCTTCATTGCCTGCTTAACCAAATTTACCACCGGTGCTGAAACCCCAAAAGACTACGGCATAAACCCACCAGCCCCCGCACATTCCATTTATTCCGTTTCCTTTTGGGTTATTTCAGCACCTCCGGGTTTCGGTGGCTTAAGCAGGCAATTAAGGATAGCTAAGCCATGTTCCTGCCTTTTCTGAATGTCATCCTTCATTTTGAAGCAAAAATCAGCAGATGTCTCCAAATCTCTTTAATCTCTTGTTTATAGCATTACTTTTGACATTGAAGTTATTGTTACGGGCATTACCCCGACCGTATCAAAACCATACCAAGTCCCAGTTAATGCCCAATTTATTAATCATTAAATTAACTCGCCATGGGAAAAATTAATCAAGGAATCTATGGAGGTGTGTCAGGAAAAGTTGGCAACCTCATTGGCGCAAGCTGGAAGGGAATTAACTACCTGCGTATCAAACCGGCTAATGTTGCAAACCCCAGGACTCCAAAGCAACTGGATCAGCGGTCCAAATTCAGCCTCATGCTGAAGTTCTTGCAGCCACTCAATGAAGTCATTAAGGTAGGATATAAGAGCCAGGCCATCAAAATGACTCCAATCAACAGTGCCTTATCCTATAACATCAAAAACGCTATCGAAGGAGAATATCCTGAATATTCTGTCGACTTTGAAAATGCTATTTTGAGTAAGGGAGCACTGGCACAAGCTGCAGGTGCTGAGTATGAAATTCAAGAAACTGGAAAGATATTTCTTTCTTGGACTGATAACTCCGATGATCCTAATGCTAGTGGAGATGACAAGGCTTTATTGGTAGTTTATAATCCTGTGAAAAATCAGGCTGTAACCTCCAAAACGGTCACCAGAGCCGATTGTTCCGGAGAAGTCCAGTTACCTGTCAGTTTTGAAGGTGATCCTTTTCATGCATGGATAATTTTTCAATCTGCTGATGAACAGGTAGTGTCTGAAAGCACCTATGTTGGTGAAGGAGTATACCTTTGATCAATCCTAAACACACCAATCGTAAAACCGTCTGATTTCAGGCGGTTTTTTTTATCCTTTTTTTTCTTTTTTTGAGCTAATTTGTATGTATCTTGTATGTAGCAAAAAAAATCAGACAGTAACACGTATTTGTAACTATCTGATTTTCAGGTCGGCTTGCAGGGATTCGAACCCTGGACCCGCTGATTAAGAGTCAGCTGCTCTACCAACTGAGCTACAAGCCGTGGGCTGCAAATTTAAATATTATATTTAAAAATTCGAGACTTGACGCTTTATTGTTTTAAGAAAAATTTATTACCTGGTGTGAATCATTTAATTAGATATTAATTCATCCTGGGTCTATTATACTTACTGCCGATTAATTCTTTCATTAATTGAACATATTTGTGAAAGGCAGAATTAATTTTTATTATAACTCTAATTACAATAGGTTCGATTACTATTTCTTATTGAACATGACACCATTCAGAAACTTTTGCAGGATGTCTTTATCGGGGAGAACCATTAATCTGATTTAATGTATCTTTATGGATACGAAAATACAGGATAATATTTGAAGTTGCTATAGGGATATAATTTCCAGATTAGGTCGCAATGATAAGTCATAGTTGTCGGATATCATGTTTAATCTCTTATAGATTCTGTTGAAAATAATGGGAAGTTTCAATATCAGGAATATGAAAAAAGTTGATTGTTTTATTGCTAATACTTCACAAATACAGACAAAGGAATTGGTTTCAAGGCTCAATTCTGTTGCAAATGTGAATCAGGTTTATGTTGTTTCACCCGAATCCGTTGAGGTTGAAGGGGCAGGAGTAATTGTTTCAGAACATCCATACTCTGTACGATTGATCCATGATATTGCTGGAAAGGCTGTTTCTGAATTTGTTTTACTTGGACTTGATAATATTGTCTTTGAACCGGGACGATTTGCTATCGACCGGTTGATACAGGTAGCAGATGCAACCGGAGCTGCTATGGTTTATGGTGGTTATAGGGAGTTAAAGAGCAATGTAGAATCTGTAAACCTGAATATTGAATATCAATCAGGAAGTTTACGCGATGACTTTAATTTTGGGCCTATTCAGCTATTTCATACAAACGTGCTTAAAAGTTTTACTTCAGAAAATTTTACCCATGCAGGTTTATATGCGCTTCGATTAAATGCTTCGAGGATGGGAAAGATTGTTCATATTCCGGAGATTTTATCAACAATGACTGAGACCGATATGCGTAAGTCGGGAGAAAAACAATTTGATTATGTGCGGTCGGCTGCCAGAGAGAAACAGATTGAGATGGAGCAAGTTTGTTTACATCATCTTAAAGCTGTAGGAGCATATCTTTCACCACCTTTCAAACAAATTGATCCGGCGGAGCATACATTTCCTGTTGAAGCTTCTGTCGTTATTCCGGTAAAGAATCGTGTACGAACCATTCGTGATGCAGTTGAATCTGTTCTAAAACAAAAAACCTCGTTCAGGTTTAATCTGATCGTGATAGATAATTATTCGGAAGATGGTACGACTCAATTATTGGAGAAATATGCCAGGGATGGGAAATTGATACATATAATCCCGAAGGAAAATGGATTGGGAATTGGAGGCTGCTGGAATGAAGGGATTTTCAATGAAAATTGCGGAAGGTTTGCAGTCCAACTTGATAGCGATGATCTTTATGCAGGGGAAAATACGCTGCAGCTTATCATTAATAAGTTTTATGAAGATCGGTGTGCAATGGTGATTGGCAGTTATCGGATGACGAATTTTGATCTGGAGGAAATTCCACCCGGAATAATTGATCATAAGGAATGGACTGATGACAATGGACCCAATAATGCCCTTCGTATTAATGGACTGGGGGCTCCACGTGCATTTTATACA
>DASRQG010000316.1:0-2290 GCA_035645995.1 Mariniphaga sp.
ACCAGTCAAGGGTATATAAACGGCTTCGTGCCTCAGCCGCCCTTGACAGGATCACTTAGCTCACTGAAAAAGCATTTAGAAATATGGTTAAAGAAAAAAATGTCTATTTTGCAGTTGTCCAATAAAGGGGAAGTCTACAATACGGCAGCCAAAATTGCAGAGGCTTTAAATGTTACTATTGATTATTTGGTAAAAGATGCCGAATACCAAAATATAGACAATGAGACTTTAAAAAGGATGCAGAACATTGAAAAACTTACGCCTGAAGACAGAGGCCATGTGTATGCCATGCTTGATGCGTTCTTTGCTAAAAGTAAATTACAAAGCTTATTTATATAAAAAAACCCGGACTTGCCGGGCTTTGTTACTGTAGTATTTATAACGTAATCTTAAATCACAATCTTATTTTGCCTCACGGCAATGGCAGGTACAAACTGCAGGTTAGGATTCGACGTAATTACCGCTCGGCTATGCCGCTTTGCTTGCAAAGAAATTACGCCGAACACCGCAATAAAAACTATGTCCCAGCTAGGAAATATTTTAAACTCATTTTTGTTCTTTCACGCAACGAACTGAATGAGCATTCCTAGGGCCAAAACCATGACTCACACTCAGTTCTTCATTCCCTCCAAAAATTAAACCATAATATAAAACAATTGAACCTTCATCATCATAGATTGTTGAGCTCCACCAAAACCCTTCAACACCTAAGTAAAAATATTCTCCACTGCTATATCTATACCCTCCTTTAACAAAATTAAATCCATTTGAATTTAATTCTATTAATTGATTAAATTCTTCGTTATTAGGCAATCTCCATCCAGGTGGACAGACTTCGTAGGAGGTTTTCCAATCGTACAATAAGCCATAACCTTTCACATTTTCACAATCATTATCATAAGCCCAACAATTACCGTTTTCAGGTTTAAACGCAAGATTTTCAGCCATCCAAACCACACCATTCAGGCAAACGGTTTTATATGATTTCCCGTCTCGTTCATCAATTAACACACCTGTTTCTTGACAAAAAGAAAGACTGGTGATCAAAATTGAAATAAACCCTATCAGAAAAATTTTCATAATAACTTACATTCTATGAACAACTATTCTACGGTAACCCTATCCCATAAATTGTTCGCATTAATAAATTGATAAATATCACTCCAAGAGGATCCTCTAATGGGTTGGTTATTTTCTTTTGATTGGTTTATTATTTCTTGACGAATAGCATGAGGTATAGATTCATGCATACGTTGTTCATAGGGTATAGATCCTGGATTAGGCATATTGTACCACATTTGCATAAGCTCTAGATTGTAATCTTCATTATGTTCTATCTCGTGTCCCAACACAGCTGCAAGTGCTTCCATAAAACCAACACCTTGTTGTTTTGCATATCTTCTTATTCCATCTAAAAACAAATCAATTACATAAGGGTTTGCGAGTGAACTTTCGCCAACACTCCACTCGCCATCTCTGCGAAATTGATTGGCGTTAAAACGACCTCGATGTGCATCATTTTCTAAACCATCTCTTGACTTATGCACCTGTTCAACATTTATTGCCACATAGTTTTCAGAATTAACTAATTTGTCAAACTGTTGTCTTCCAGTTCTGGTTTCACGAAGTGCAGCGCCTATCGCTCTATGTTCGGATGTCGCATGGCTTGTATATGCACCATTTTCAAAAACAATATTCCCATGTAAATCGACCCAAATCCTCCCGTCCGGATCTAAAAACTTTATTGGATTATTGCCTACATAAGCGTATGGGCTAGTGGAGCAATACATTTCCGCCAGTGGATCCACAGCATGCCACCTTCCCAAACTCGCATCATAAAACCGTGCCCCGTAATCGTACCAACCCGTTTCATCTTGAATTTCCTTTCCATTATAAAGGTATTTGTTGTCACTTTCTGGGTTATATGGGGTTTGTCTTAAACCAAAAGGATAATAGTCAGATCGCTGTAATGCAATTGCCGTCTCGCCTGTTCCACGCTCAAAAGCTACCCATGTGCTACCGAGGTGATCCTTTATAAAGGTACTCATAGGTATAAATAGGTTTATTACTGCTGCCATAAGACACTCATACAACGCCCTCGTCCTGATGAATTAAATCAAGTAATCAGTCAATCTGAATTAACGAAAACATTCTCTCAATCGGGAATTAAGGTGCAGGCACCGTAACTCCTCCCTCGAAATCAACGAACCAGCACAAAGCCGCCTTCGGCTTGCATGGCTACGCTCAATTTGCCTTTACGATTGACTTTGAGGGTGCTCATCCGGGCCTG
>DASRQG010000317.1:0-14518 GCA_035645995.1 Mariniphaga sp.
TTAGGTGGAGACGATGCACAGTTGCTCGAAACTTTTCTCCATGAGTCAAATCTTAACCTTGTTGTGTATGAGAGGGATCAGAAAAGAGTTCAATATCTTAGAGAATTTTTCGATAATAAAGGTTTTAATGCAGAACGAATAAGCTTTCTTAACTTTGAGAATGAGTTTCCTGACCTTCCTAAATACTTTTCATCTCTAACAGTGGTAAATGATTCCTGGTATTTACAAGAGGAAGACACTGATAATCTTTCCCGGTTATTTGAAACTTCACGGCCTTATGGTGGTAAAATTCTTTTTAATGTTTCAAGGAAGGAACAACAGAAGCTTTTATCGCAGTATGAAAAACTGAATCTCGAAGGATTAGATGCATCAGGCAGGGATGGACTTGCAACTATAACCCGGTTAGGCCAACTACCGGGAGCCTCTCCATGGACGCATAATAATGGAGACATTGCAAATACGATTAAATCAAACGATAAGTTGGTCAGAGCACCACTGGGAATTCTATGGTTTGGGGGGAATTCAAATATGGATGTACTACCCCGGCATGGACATGGACCTGGTGAGCAGGTTATTGATGGACGTTTAATCATACAGGGAATCAACTCGATTAGTGCACGGGATGTTTATACCGGACGGGTTCTCTGGAAAAGGGAATTTGAAAAGTTGCTTGATGATAACTGGATGGTTTATTTCGATGAAACGTACGATGAGGAGAATCCCCTCGATACTAAATATAATCAGGTACACCTTCCGGGAGCCAATGCAAGAGGGACTAATTTCATTGCTACCAAAGAATTTGTTTACCTCATTGAAGGTAGTAAATGCAATGTCCTGGATATTCGTAATGGTGAAACAATATCGGTATTCACTCCCGCTAAAGAGGAGACGCAGGAACTTGGCTATATTGGAGTTTATGGGAACTTATTGATCCTGGGAGTGAATTTTACAGAATATACCGGACTGGAGGAGGATTCCATCCGAATTAAAAAACCAAAATTTACTGATTATAACCTTACAGCAAGCCAAAAACTTATTATCCTGGATCGGTTTACGGGCAAGGAAATTTGGCAAATAGATGCCAATCATGGATTCATACATAATTCTGTTATCGTTGGCGATGGAATTCTCTTTTGCCTGGATAAACTTCCTCAGTATTTGGAAACGAAAATGAAAAGAAGGGGTGAGCCACTTCCTGAAAGTATAAGATTATTGTACCTCGATGTACAAACAGGTAATAAAATACTTGAACAGTCGGACGATGTTTTTGGAACCTGGCTTGGCTATTCGTCAGAATATAAGTTGTTGCTGCAGTCTACCCGTCCTTCTCGTGATATGCTTCATGGTGAATTAGGTACCAGAATGATTGCTTATGATGTTCGTACCAATAAAAAAATATGGGACAAACAAATCAACTATTCTAATCCTCCTATAATTCATAATGATAAAATTTATACCAATGGTGAGGGTTTTATGCTTCTTACCGGAGAACCGTTTATTGAAACAGATCCAATTACAGGGGATTCTTTAAAATGGAATTTCAAGCGCGAATATGGATGCGGTTATGTTGCAGCAAGTGAATACCTTCTTACCTTCAGGTCGGCATCAGCAGGATTTGTAAATCTGGAAACTAATGAAGGAACTGGGAGCTTAGGAGGCTGGAAGCCGGGATGCTCAACCAATCTTATTGCAGCTGATGGGGTGTTAAATTCACCTGATTATACCCGTACCTGCCAATGTGCTTATCAAAATCAGACATCTTTAGCTCTTGTAAACATGCCCTGGATGTCATATTGGACCAACAGTAACTACCAATGGAGCGGAAAACCTATCATGCAACTGGGACTGAATTTTAATGCCCCCGGTGATAGAAGTTCCGACGAAAATACATTATGGCTTGAATTCCCCTATGTGTCAGGCCGTGCCCCTGGAATTCCGGTTACCATTGATACTATAGGAATAACAAAAATACGTAAAGAGCCATTCTCTGTGATCTCAGAAAAAACTCCATGGGTCTGCGCAAGTGCTATAGGTGGCATTCAAAATATCGAAATAAACCTCGTTGATGATGATTTTGCTCCTGAGACAACTTATACCGTCAAAATGTATTTCTCCGAGCTGGAAGATAAGCAACCAGGAGAAAGAGTGTTTGATATAAGTATTCAAAACGAGAAAGTTACAGCGAATTTTGATATTGTTGCGGAAGCTGGTAAACCGGATAAGGAAGTAAAGATGGTATACCATGGAGTGAAAGCGGGGAAATCAATTAAAGTAAAGCTATCCCCGAAAGCCGGGAATACAATAATTTCAGGCATTGAACTGATCCGGGAAAACTTTTCACTGAATTAGACAGAAATGATGAAATGCAAATTTAAAATATTACTGATAGCTGCCATAGTTCTTAGCCTTGCATGTACAACCAAAGTTTCTGAATGGTTTCTGCTGAATGCGGCTCCTGATAATTACCTCTTGGTTTATTATCATAAAGACCCAATTCCCGAATCTATTGAAAAGAATCATGTTGAACTTGAACAAGAAAATATTTCAGCTAATGTAATCTTCAAACCGATACTTAAAGCCTCTATCGACAAACCTTATTATGCTTTGTATTATAAAAACAGATTATTTTCTACTTATCATGATTTTAAATCAGTTGAAAAACTGTTTGTCTCACCTGTACGAAATAAAATTGCTGAAGAATTATTAGCCGGGAAGCTTTGTGCTTTGGTATTTCTGAAAAGTGGTAACGATGCCAAAGATAATGAATACCTTCAGGTTGTGAATAATACGATTGCCGCATCACCCTTCAGTGAAATAGTTAAGGTCATAGAAATTGATAGAGAAAGTGGACAAGAGCAAGATTTTATTTCAATGCTATTGAATGTTGAGCATGACCTGAAGGATATTAACGAACCGATGCTTTTTGGAGTCTTTGGCCGGTTTAGAGTTCTGGAACCGTTGCTTGCAAAAGGTATTTCAAAAGAAAATATTAACCTTTTATTGGGTTTTCTGACTGCCGATTGTAGTTGCCTGATCAAAGATAATTTACCGGGAATCAATATTCTTTGCAGGAATCAATGGCTTGATCCAAAACAAGCACTTGTGAATAATATTCTGGACACCCCTCAATGAATTGATTATTGAAGATGGAAAACGATAGCATTATTTATGATTCCCTGGAGGTAAGGCCCTTGCCGCAATGGCTCACTGATCAAAGGGATGGTTTGAATCAGTATCAACCCGAAATTCTGGAGATGAAAAAAGACCCTACCTTAAACAGGGCGCTCATCTCAACCGGAATAACCATTTTGTTGGCACTCATTTTTCTAACTGTTTATATGATACGTAAGAACAAAATAAAATTTTAAACCATGAATCCGTTTAGACTTGTATTCAAGGAACTCTTGTATAGAAAAGTCAGCTCCCTTATCATACTTTTTACAGTCATAGTTGCTGTAATGGTGTCTGTTTCTATTTATACGTTAAGTAAAGCCAGCGAGAATGAAACCAGGAAAATTATGCGTGAGCAGGGCTTAAACCTTTATATATTCCCTAAGGGTACAAACCTTATTGATTTTTATACAGTAAATAACACCCCTACTTTTCCTGAGAATTATGTTGATGTGTTGGCAGAATCAAAAACATTTGATGCAGTAAGACATCTAACAGGAATACTTCAGCTAAAATATCCTGACTGGACTGATCCGAATGGTTCCCATCATCAAATACTTGTAATGGGATATAAAGATGAAGCCATACAGAAGTATCTGCCACGGCAGGAATTAATGGGGTTTGATGTGCGTGAGGGAACAGTTCATTTAGGAAACTTATTATCAAAAAATATTCCTGAAGGAGAACCTTTTAAAATTAAAGATAAAGATGGTAACCTACATAGTTTTTCCATTGCTGAAAGACTTGAAGAAGGAAAAGGGATGATTGATCAGGGAGTGGCCTTTAACCTGAAAGATCTTCAATTGCTTATGGGAAAAGAAGGGCAAATTAATAAGATCGAAGCTTTGGGATGTGTTTGTCATGATGGGCGGATCAACAATGCCAGACAACAGGTACAAGCCATTTTTTCTGATCTGGAAGTTACAGAAGTTAAAAGTATAGCTGATGCCAGGGAAAATCAAAGACGAATGATGAACAGGTATGGAGCATTTATTATACCTCTTGTTGTTGTTTCATCATTGTTGATTTCAGGATTTCTTTTTTATTCAAATGTGACATCTCGACGATACGAAATTGGAATTTTAAAGGCTACCGGGAAAAGTAAAATGTATATTATTTCTATTGTCCTTTTAAAGGCTTTTATAATTGGCCTGGCAGGAAGTATTGTGGCATTTATTCCCGGAACCCTTATTGCTCAATATTTTGGTAAAGAAATATTTTTATTCACAGCTGCATCAATTAAACCTCTTTGGTCAGTTTTGGGATATACAGTTATAATTTTTCCGCTCCTGTGGATGTTTTCAAGTTGGATACCTGCCTTACTTGCAAGTCAGGTAGATGCTGCAACCACTTTAAGTAAAGAGGCTTAAAGTATTATGGAGTGATGTGTTTTATAGTTAATTTCATACTAATTTTTAATAAAAGTTCAAGCAGTTAATGATGTTGGAAATCAATGCCGTCTCAAAAAAATACACAAAAGGAGATAAAGTTTTTGTAGCACTCGATAATGTTTCTCTACAGGTAAGTAAAGGTGAATTTATAGTCCTTGTAGGGCCAAGTGGTTCCGGTAAATCAACTTTGTTGAATACCATTGGTGGATTGAATCAACCTGATTCAGGAAATGTGATTTTTAATGGTAAAGATATTTATTTGCTGAAACAGAATGAATCGGATATGTACAGGAGGAAAAACATCGGTTTCGTTTTTCAGCAATTTCATCTGATACCGTATCTGACGGTATATGAAAACATCCTGGCAGTTTGTGATGGTAATGGTGAAAAGGGCAGAATTGATGAATTACTTCAATCATGTGCATTGTTTGATTTGAAGAACAAATATCCATCGGAGCTTAGTGTGGGAGAAAAACAACGAACTGCTTTTATAAGAGCTATCATTACTCAACCCGATATTTTACTTGCCGATGAACCTACAGGTAATCTGGATCCTGATAACAGCAATATATTAATGCAAATGATTGCTGACTTTCATAATCAGGGGGGCACAGTCTTTTTGGTATCACACGATCCTGAAGTATCTAAGTTTGCTACTCGTCAGATCAGATTAAAATCCGGATTATTATTTGATTGAATTTTTAGCTTAAACATCAGTATGATCAACCTGGATGGTTTCTTTAAAAACGGCACCATAACCAAATCAATTCTTTAAATTTATCTTGCAATGAAAATTTTTTATTTAGTGGCTGTCTTAACGGTCCTTATTTTTTCTAACCCGGCTTTTTCACAGGAAATATTTACTGTTAAAGGAACAATAGAAAACTCAGTGAACGCTGAACCTGTTGCTAACGCAAATATTTTTATAAGAGGTACAAACACAGGTACCAGTTCTGATTTAGATGGCAGCTTTGAACTGAACCTCGAACGTGGAACCTATACCCTTGTAGTATCTGCTGTAGGATATAAAAGTTATAAGGCAACATTAAATGTCCCTCAGGAAACTTCGATACCTCTGATAATCCGTTTCGTACCTGATGAAATGGAAATTGATGATGTTGATATTTTCGGAAGCTATTTTTTATCAGAAAGAGATACCTCGATTAAAAGTGTTCCTGTTTCACTATTGCCTGCAATAACAACTGTTAGTGCTGTAGAGATAGAAAAACAGGGTGCAGTGACGCTTATTGATGCAATGAAATTTGTTCCGGGTGGCTGGACTGAAACCCGGGGAAGGAAAACCAAACAGTTTTTTTCAGTACGAGGACAGAAATATCCTTATCCCGATTATTCTATTAATGGTGTTTGGCAAAAGGAATTTGAAGAAACCGGTTATTATTTGTCAGCGCTTGATATTGAATCAGTTGAAATTGTCAGATCTTCAAGTGCCCTAGTTAAAGGATTATCGGGTTTAACCGGTGTGATCGATATAAAAACAAAGAGGCCCGATAAGGAAACTTTAGTATTCAATTCAAAATATGGTTCCCTGAATAATTATTTTGGAAATCTGCAATATGGCAATAAAGTAGAAGACGTGTCTTTTACTACCTCCGCCTCATTTTTTGGAACCAATGGCCCAAAGGGAATGAATGGCAAAGAACGTATTGGGAATTTACATGGTAATCTTGACTGGGATATAAATCAAAGAACCCACCTGACAACAGGCTTAACATATATTCAGGGGCTGCGCCAACTGATGCGCATTGATGATGAGATTGGAGCTCCAAATATAAAAAACAGGATAGAACAATACGATCCGGTTCGAACGCTGCTTTCATATGTCAAACTTAACTACAAAGGCAGAAATGGTGCCCGTACCGAATTTCAATCTAATTTGTCGTACAGGGATGTTGATTATTTTACTTATAATGTGCAGCAGGATGCATCTGCCAACCACAAAGAGAATGATTGGGAGTATGGAGTAAATATACTGCACAGCCGTCCGTTGAGTGAAACTAATACATTACGTATTGGCGGTTTATATAATCATTGGATAGCTCCGGATGGGAAAAGATTTTATGTAGGCCACAGTAGCAATGTGCATACTTATTCGGGAGTGGTAGCAAACGAACAGTCAATAGGACGTGTTTCTCTGGATGCCGGTTTTCGGTTAATCGGTGGCTATATTGTTGAATGGGGCGGATTTGGTATCGAAGGCAGTGCTGCCGGATTCAATAATGTTGAACCTATTGTTAATCAGGCAGCACCTGTTGAGTGGCAAACAGCTTTGGGAGTTTCCATGAAGCTTTCATCAATTACATCGCTGCATTATAATGCTTCCGGTGGAACAATTGCACCACGTAAGGGAAGCCTTACCAATAACGGGGATGCTCCGGATTCGGAAGGAAGGTTACAGCATGATCTGGGATTCAGAATTAAAACTCCGGGGAAAAATGAACTCTCTGTCAGTACCTTTTATACCAAGAGGAATAAAGCTATTGGCTATAGCGGTCAGACAATTGTTACTGATAATGATTTGGTTATGGAATTATATGAAAATATAGATAAACGTACCTATGGTATAGAGCTATCTGCAAAAGTTAATTTGCCTGTAATTTATAGTTCCATCTTTGCAAATGGGTTGCTTATGAAGGCAGAAAAAGAGATTGATGGGAAAATGGTGAAGGATGTCCAAATGCCGGAGATGATTTTTAACTCGGGGATTTATTTTAATTATTCAGGTTTCGATTTTAACTTATTTGTAAATTATACCGGAGCATATTCAAATAATAGATTTGTTGTTCCTTCATGGGTTCAGCAACATGGTGATTTTCCACTCGGCGACTTTGTTGCAATGGATATGTCTGCAGGATACACGTTTAAAGGAAACTATGATAAAAGGTTTTTTATAGAGGTGAAAAACATGTTGGATGATCCACTCATGACTGTTGCTGGTTACCCTGATCCGGGCAGAATTTTTATGGCAGGAATACGGTTATCAAATTGATTTTTTTCTTCAGCAATGAGTAGATAAAACATAACAGCCAGCTCTAGTTAACTGAATCCTTTTTGATATAAGTTATTTTTAGATTCCCCGGGAGTTAAAAAGAATACTTTCCGGGGAATGTTATTTTTAATAATTTAATACACATCAATTCCCATATTTAGTGACTTTATGTTGTTGAATACTAATGGATTGGTATTTGTTTTAAAGAGCCTTTCTGGTAGAGAGACAGCCTGATTGAAATCAAGCCTCATAGCTCTTTATGAGCTTCTTGTATTGTCTTTTTTAGGTCTGGCCTGAAGTTAAATCTGATTACACATTGCATTAATTCTAATTCAGTTTTTTGTATCATTAAAATTGATTTTACTCCATTAAAGTTTTTTTGATCTTTCTGTTAAATTTTATTAAATTTGGTAACCGGCATATTTCATTAGTTATTAATGGACCCACTTAACACTAAATGTATGATGTGCTACTATGTATTTTCTAAGTTATATTCTCACACAATTAAGTACTTAATCAGTAAAAAATCTTCTATGAAAAAAATGATCATCAAATTCAAAATGATGACAGGAAGCATTTTTCTAATGCTCCTGTTCATGTTAGCTTCGGTTGGTGCTTTTGGTCAACAACAGACAGTGTCGGGAACTGTATCTGACCAAAGAGGTCAGCCGTTGCCGGGTGTGACTGTTGTAGTTGAAGGAACGACTATCGGTACTGTAACAAATGCAGATGGTAATTTTTCGTTATCTATTCCTGCTAATGCTCAGGCACTTCAGTTTTCCTTTGTTGGTATGCGTACTCAAAATGTTAACATCGACGGCAGAACTTCCTTTTCAATCACAATGGAAGAAGAGTCAATTGGGCTTGAAGAAGTAGTGGCTGTAGGTTATGGTACCCAGCGAAAAGCTAATTTAACCGGTGCCGTTGATCAGGTCTCTTCAGAAGTTTTTGAAAACAGAACGGTAACTAATTTAACGCAAGGTTTGCAAGGTGTTATGCCTAACGTTAATATCCGCCTGTTGGATGGTAATCCCACAGGCTCACCCGCAATAAATATCAGAGGCCTTACTTCAATCGGTGCAGGTGGTGATGCATTGGTGCTGATTGATGGTGTGGAAGGTGACCCCCGATTATTGAATCCTAACGATATTGAAAGTATATCTGTATTGAAAGATGCCGCCTCTGCTGCAATTTATGGAGCAAGAGGAACTTTTGGTGTTGTGCTGATTACTACAAAAAGTGCTGCGGCCGACCAAATGGAATTGACCTATTCTGCAAATGTTTCAGTTAAACAACCTACTAAAAAATTTAATCATGTAACTGATTCCTACACTTTCGCAGTTATGTTTAATGAGGCTTATTCAGCATGGAACGACTATTCCGCACAACCCTTGGGAATAAACAAAACAATAGGATTTTCTCCTGAATATCTTGCTGAATTGAAAAGGAGAAAAGAAGATCCCAGCCTGCCGAAAACTGATATTAATCCTGCGAATGGTCAATATTGGTATTTCCATAACACCGATTGGTACGAAGAATTGCAAAAGAATTCGCTTACTGCAAATGAACATAACCTTTCAATTTCAGGATCTTCCGGGAAATCCACCTTTTATTTGTCAGGAAGATACTTTTTTCAGGAAGGACTTTTTAGATATAATTCCGACGATTACAAAACCGCTAACCTTAGAGCAAGAGGTTCAACCCAGGTTTTCCCCTGGCTGCTGATCAATAATAACTTCGAATATTCTAATCTGAATTATCATTACCCAATTGATGGGGCCGGTGAACAGGTGGGGCCATGGGCCATGATTGCCCTTGAACATTTCCCTATGTCTACTTTGCTAAATCCTGATGGTACGCTTACTTATTCAGCCGCCTATGGTATTGGGGATTTTTATTATGGAAAGAATTCAATGGATCAAATTGTTAACCGATTCAGAAACACCACTGGTGCAAATGCTTCTTTCTTTGATAACAGGTTAAATATAAATAGCGATTTTACATTCTCTTATAATGGGAGACAAGACAGGACCAAAAGAGTGCCTGTTCCGTATAGTGTAAGGCCTGGTGTTATTGAATGGTTGGGAGCTACTAAAAATGACCTTCAGGATACTTATGCAAATACAAATTATATTGCTGCTAATTTGTATAGCGAATACGAAGATTATTTTAATGAAGTTCACTATACCAAACTTATGGCAGGGGTGAATTATGAAGAAATGGAATTGAAAAGAATTACTGCACGACGCGATGGGCTGATATTTCCTGATGCAGAAGATATTAATCTGGCTGTTGGTGAAAATGTTTTTACTCAGGGAGGTTATGAAAAATGGAGAACCTTCGGTGCATTCTTTAGGTTCAACTATATTTATGATAACAGATATCTGCTCGAAGTAAATGGTAGATATGACGGTTCTTCAAAATTTCCCACTGATGAACGATTTGCATTTTTCCCTTCACTATCTTTAGGATGGAGATTAACACAGGAGCCATGGATAAATCTGCCGGAAAATATAATTTCTGATGTTAAAATCAGAGGTTCATACGGTTCTCTCGGAAATGGAAATATTTCTTCCTACAGATTTCAAGAGCTTTATTCAGTAAGCCAGCACGGAAGAGTATTAGCCGGTGCCAGACCCGCCTATACCAGTATGCCCTCAGTGTTACCCGATGGCCTGACTTGGGAGACTTCAACTACATTGAATTTCGGAATCGATATTTCAATGTTATCGAATAAACTTCAATTTGTAGGGGATGTCTATGAAAGAAAAACAACTGATATGTTTACTGTTGGGCCTGCTTTGCCTGCTGTTTTTGGTGCTACTCCTCCACGTGGAAATTATGCCGATCTAAAAACCAATGGATGGGAAGCGGTTTTGAATTGGAGAGACGATATAATGATTGGCAATACCCCATTAAATTATACGATCAGATTAAATATTGCGGATAATAAATCAAAAATTACAAAGTATAACAATCCCGAAAAGCGACTGAACGATTATTATGAAGGTCAAACCTACGGGGAAATCTGGGGGTATGTTACTGAAGGATTTTTTACCTCAGAAGAGGATATTGAAAATCATGCCGATCAAACTTTAATTCAGCAATCAAGCGGTCGTAATCTGCTTCCCGGAGACGTAAAGTTCAGGGATCTCAATAACGACAGCATTATTAATGCTGGTAATATTACAGCTATTAATCCGGGCGACAGAATGGTAATCGGAAACTCTGAGCCCCGTTATACCTATGGCATACGCTTAGATGCTGACTGGAAAGGCTTTTTTATTAATATGTTTTTCCAGGGTGTCGGTAAGCAGGATTGGTATCCAAGTGCCGGAGCATCTGTCTTTTGGGGCCAGTATAACAGACCATATAATACAATTCCTGCATGGCATCTCGATCCGGGTGTAATTTGGTCAGAAGAAAATCCTGATTCTTATTTTCCTCGCTACAGAGGGTATAACAGGTTGGGTGGGAATGAACTGGGAAGAGCCCTTTTGCCTCAAACCAAATACCTGCAGGATGTGAGTTATATACGGTTAAAAAATCTACAAATTGGATATAACCTGCCCGGAACTATAACCTCACGGATTAATGCCAGTGCTGCCAGGATTTTTATAACCGGAGAAAACTTATGGTCATGGTCTCCGCTATATAAAATTACACGTGATATAGACCCTGAAGGCGTCAGAAGATCAGACTCCATTGTTCGTCCAAGCGCTACTTATAATGCCGGCGATGGATATAATTATCCTATTCTGGGGTCTCTATCTGTTGGATTAGCAATCACATTTTAGTATATAAAACTTCAAGAATAATAGTTATGAAAAAAATATTTTTATTATTATTTATAGTAATCCTGGCATTCGTAGGATGTGATAATGACTTCCTCGAAGAAACACCAAAAGATACGGTAGGGTCAGATCCGGTATTTAGCAGTGAAAACGGCTTGCAACTTTATACCTATTCATTTTATAATGTCCTTCCCGATGCAATGGACATTTTTAATGGGGATAATATTTCTGATTATGGCTCACGCAGAACTATTACAGAGTTTCTTACTCCCGGAGCCTTCACTGCTTCAGAAAGCTCTGGCTGGAGCTGGGGTGATCTCAGAAATATTAACCATTTTCTTGCTAACAATAATAATGAGCAAGTTCCTCTTGATGTGAGACAACACTATAATGGACTCGCCCGCTTCTTTCGTGCGTGGTTCTATTTCGAAAAAGTGCAACGTTTCGGGGATGTACCCTGGATCAGTAAACCTTTTGATGTAGAAGATCCTGCCCTTTATGACCCGCGTGATTCACGTACTATGGTAATGGATTCTGTTCTGGCTGACTTGAATTATGCAACTGAAAACCTCAGAAGTACGCCTGATCCTACCAGAAGTCAGATAACCCGTGATGTTGCTTATGCATTCTTATCAAGAGTAGCCCTATTTGAAGGTACTTTTAGAAAATACCATACAAATTATAATCTTGTTGAATCTTCAAATCAATGGCTGACAGTGGCTGCTGATGCTGCTAAAGCCGTTATGGATAATGGAGTGTACAGCATACATACCGGTTCAGGCCTCGATATGTCGTACCGCGACCTTTTCATTAGTGAGAGTCCGGTATCATCAGAAGTTATTCTGGCTTGGATTGCTGATGAGGCACTTAATGTGTTGCATGCTGCCAATTGGCATTATACAAGCTCAACTACAGGTATCGGTTTTAATCTTACACGTGATTTTATTAATACTTACCTTCATACCGATGGTACTCCTCATACCGATATTCCCGGATGGGAAACAATGATCTTCACTGAGGAAGTGGAAAACAGAGATAGAAGGTTGGAACAAACGATACGAACGCCTGGGTATTCTCGTCTGAGTGGGGGTGTTGTTATGCCTTTGCCTCCCAGATTCGAATATACAAACACAGGCTATCATCCGATTAAATGGGTACAGGATGATATGATGAAAGATACCTGGACGTTAACCACCAGCTCTGTTCCAATTATAAGATATGCTGAGGTTCTGTTAAATTATGCAGAGGCAAAAGCGGAACTGGGAACAATCACTGATGATGACTGGGCCGAAACGATTGGAGTACTTAGAAACAGAGCAGGCATAACTTCCGGCCTGACTGAATTGCCAACCGAGATTGATCCTTATCTTCAGGAAACTTATTTCCCGGATATTTCTGATCCGGTAATCCTCGAAGTAAGGAGAGAACGTGGAATCGAACTTGTCATGGAAGGTTTTAGGTTTTATGATCTGGTAAGATGGAGGCGTGGCGAACTGATGGAAAAAGTTTTTAACGGAATATATGTTCCGGAACTGAATGAGCCAATGGACCTTAATGAAGATGGTAATTATGATGTGGTTTTTTATCATACCACAATGCCATCAGAAACTATACCCGGCGTAGAGTATCTTAATGTTGCTCCAACTACATCAGGCGGACAAACAAATCCTCGTCGGTTAAGTGAAGGTACCAGCGGTGAAATAGAATGGTATTGGAATAATCCCCGCGTATGGGAAGAGAAGCATTATCTCTATCCAATTCCCGAAATCGATCGGCTTTTTAATCCTAATTTGGGTCAAAACCCGGGTTGGTAATTAATAATTTTATAATTTTCCCGGGAATTATATTTTATGTTCCCGGGAAATAAAAATTAAATTAATATGAAAGCTTTTCTATCCTTCTTTTTATTGATCTCAGTAAATTTTCTCATTATTGGAGGAAGCTATGGTTGTAATTCTTCTAATGATGCACCATCTGATCTGCCATTCGACAATAATAATGAACAATTGAAGATTGTATGTTACAACATCCGGTATGGTGAATTGGCCTCTCTTGAGGAAATCGCCGGATTTTTTAAGGATCAGAATGCTGATATTGTTGCCTTGCAGGAGGTTGATGTGAATACGCACCGCGAAGCTGCCCCACACCAAAATGGTAAAGACTTTATTACCGAACTGGGGTATCATTCAGGAATGCTTACTGCATATGCCAGAACCATTTATTATTCGGGTGGTTATTATGGAATTGGTATTCTGTCAAAGTACCCTTTTAAACAAACCCGAAAAGTGCTTCTGCCAATGACTGCAGGTGCACGTGAACAACGTGGAATGTTATTGGCTGATGTCGAATTACCAAATGGCAAAATGATCATTTTTGTTTCTACACACCTCGATCATTCTACAAGTGAAGTCAGAAGTGCACAGGTAGAAGTAGTCAATCAAACTCTAATGGATAACCCATATCCTGTGATCATTGCAGGTGACTTTAATGCTGATCCCGAATCTAAAGAAATTAAAGAGGGAATGAAAAACTGGGGTAGGGCTTGTCCACTTGAATTTACTGCCCCTGCTAAATCGCCTCGAGTGAAAATTGATTATATATTTTATTATCCTACTGATAAATGGAACGTAATTAAATCGGAAACTCCACAGATACAAATGTCTGATCATCTTCCGGTAACTGCTGAAATGGAATTGATTGATTAAAATATCAACTTGAATTGTAAACAACTAAAGGTCTGATTTTATGAGAAATTTGTTAGGTATTTTTTCTTCCATTATTATGTTGTTTTTACTGGCATGCGATAATCCGGAAGTCAGATTGAATGTCATGACTTTTAATGTGCGCTACGATAATCCCAACGATGGGGCCAACCGGTGGGAACTTCGCGTTCCTTTGATTGAAAAATATTTGAAAGAGGAGATGCCTGATATAGTTGGTATGCAGGAGGTGAGACATAACCAGGTGCTCGATCTGATGAAAATAATGCCAGGTTATAGTTATGTAGGCTCTGGACGTGATGATGGTAAACAAGGAGGGGAATATACACCCGTTTTCTATCGGGAAGATATATTCAATCTATTGGAAGATTCACAATTTTGGCTGTCAGAAACGCCTGAAGCACCGGGTAGTAAAAGCTGGGATGCTGCTATTAC
>DASRQG010000318.1:0-4175 GCA_035645995.1 Mariniphaga sp.
TTTGCTGCTTCTACATTTAAAAGAGGAATTGATTTTATAAACATTCCCACAACTCTACTTTCACAGGTAGATGCATCTGTAGGTGGTAAAACAGGCTTTAATTTCAATGGATTGAAAAACGAGATCGGCACTTTCCGTGAACCTGTGGCTGTTATTATAAATCCAGAATATTTAAAAACTCTCGACGAAGAAAACTTCCTTTCAGGCTTTGCTGAAATGATTAAACATGGTTTAATCCATAGCCCTTCTCATTTGCAGGAATTAAAAGACTTTCAATTTGAGGCCATAAATTATTCAAGCCTGGAAGAAATAATCAGGCATTCGGTAGAAGTAAAACAGTACTTCGTCGAAAATGATCCTACTGAAAAAAATATTCGTAAGGCTTTAAATTTCGGCCACACGGCAGGGCATGCTTTTGAAAGTCTTGCAATGGAACAAAAGCGTCCTGTACTGCATGGTTTTGCTGTAGCCTGGGGAATGATAACCGAACTGTATTTATCCACCATGAATTGTGGCTTCCCCTTATCAAGCTGTCACGAAATCAGTAAATGGTTACATGAATTATATGGGAGGTTTGAATTGAACAGCATCGATTTTGATCGTCTTTATGAACTCATGTTGCATGATAAAAAGAATGAAGCAGGTAACATTAACTTTACGCTTTTACCTGAAATAGGAAGGATAGAAATAAATAAGAACTGTGGAAGGCAGGAAATATACGAAGCACTTGATTATTTTCGTAGCATTAGCTAAAAAAATATAACAAGCACGACACGTTTATCCAAACTATGGATAAATATACATCCTACGAATTACGTATAAATATAATAGTGTATGAGATATCAAATTTCAGGCAATAGACGTACAATTACCGGAAGTATAAATCTACCGGCCTCAAAAAGTATAAGCAACAGGGTACTAATCATAAATGCGTTGAGTTTTAATCCATATCCTATAAAAAACTTATCTGATTCAGACGATACCCAGGTTCTTGCAAAGGCTCTCTTCTCCAACCACAGCCATTTTAACATCGGACATGCAGGAACTGCCATGCGTTTTCTTACCGCTTTTCTTTCAACTATTGCAGGAACCTGGCAAGTAACAGGATCCGATAGAATGAAGCAGCGGCCAATAGGAATATTGGTTGAAGCGCTTAATAAATTAGGAGCCAAAATTGAATATCTTGAAAATAAAGGGTATCCACCGCTTCAAATTTCGGGGTCACATCTTGTAGGCACTCCACTTACTCTCGATGGCAGCATATCAAGTCAGTATATTTCTGCCTTATTATTAATTGCCCCAATAATAGAAGATGGCTTAACCCTGCAACTCAACGGAAATGTAACTTCGCGTTCATATATAGAGCTTACGTTGAAGCTTATGGCCCGTTTTGATATTAAGTACAGCTGGGAAGGCAATACTATTATAGTCCCCGAACAAAATTACCTGCCGGGAGAGTTTACAATTGAAGCCGATTGGTCAGGAGCATCCTACTGGTATCAGATCCTTGCTTTGGCTGAACGTGGTGAAATACTTCTTGAGAACCTACAACTCGATAGCCTTCAGGGGGATGCTTATATTGCAGACTGGTTTAAACTTTTTGGAATTACTTCCTCACAAAAAAACGAAGGTGTTTTAATTGAAAAAACGAATGAAGTTATTCCGGATAACCTTCAATTAGATTTTATTGAAAACCCTGATGTTGCTCAAACAATTGCATGTCTGTGTGTTTCCTTGAAAGTTCCTTTCCATTTCACAGGACTGAAAACATTAAAAATAAAAGAAACGGATCGAATTGCCGCATTACAAAATGAATTAAAAAAATTCGGGGCTCTAATCATTGAACCAGCCGAAGGTGAGCTTTCATGGGATGGAAGAATTGATAGTTCTATTGTAGAAGAAGTTCCTGTAATAAAAACCTACAACGATCATCGTATGGCAATGGCTTTTGCCCCTATGGCACTTTCGGGAAATGAAATTAGAATTGATGATCCAATGGTTGTTACAAAATCCTATCCCCGTTTTTGGGATGATTTAAAAAAAGTAGGTTTTGAGGTAGGCAATTCATAGTATACAATGTGACGGGTTCAACCTTCAATCACTTGTTGGCAAGGCTACTTAGATAAATTTTCTATATTAAATTATAACAGGAGAAAGCATTGAAATTACATATAAGACAAAACATTAGGATATCGTAGTTTAGATATTTTAAAATGAGTATTTTTGATTATAGATAATAACAAAAATGATTAATAACAATTCAAATTCATTATCAATTATTAAAGATACTGCAAATAAAATTCTACCAGGTTGCAGGATTCTTCTTTTTGGATCAAGAGCCAGAAAAGAAAACACCTTAGATAGTGATTATGATTTCCTTATTATCACCAAAGAATCAATTGATATTCGAAGAAAAAGAACACTTAAATCAATAATCAGAAAAGAGTTAGCACGATTTAAAATTCCCGCAGATATTCTAATACAAAGCGAAGAAGAAATAAATTCGAAAAAGGAAATTACTGGTCATATTCTAAAACAAGTTTTAAGAGAGGGAATTTTTTTATGAATAAGGCTACGATCAATTTTATAAGGCAATGGTTAGTAAAAGCTAATGAAGATTTATTAGTCGTCCATAAATTGACTGAGTATGAAATTGTTGCAACTTCATCTGTTTGTTTCCATTGCCAACAAGCTGTTGAGAAATTTCTGAAGGCATTTTTGATTGCCAATGGAGTTGATATAAAAAAAACTCACAGCATTGAGTACTTACTTTCGGAATGCTCTGAATTTGATAATGAATTTACAAACATAGATCCGAAAGAATTAAGTGATTTTGGCGTTGATGTACGTTATCCTGGCGATATGTATGTACCAAACGAGGATGAAACATTACAATATAAAAATTTAGCATTCGAAATTAAATATTTTGTAGAAAGCAAAATTGATAAAATCCTAAATAAGTATAACATATAATGACATTTTCAACAAATCAGTGTCAACCTGTTCTAAATAATTATATAACAAGAATTAAAAAAATAGTGTACTTAAAAAATATCAGCAGGAAAGATTAATCGGATTATTGATAAGAACTAATATGCTACCCTGCTTATAAGAATATCTCTCCTCCTTCTGATGGGACATATTAAAGTTTCCCCATTCTTTTCATTTGGATTAAAAAAAACGTTGATTTAATTAACCTACAGCTTAATGAATATCTTCTTTTTATACAAAATCCATGCAGGTATATAGTTAAAACAGATAAATAAAAAAGCAAAAAGAAAACTTCCAAACTTGAGGCTCCAGCCTGCTGATTCAAACATATTCATAAAATGAACATTCAGGCTGCTTCCAAAATACTTAATATTGTAAAAGAACTGTCCCCATACATCGGCCAAAACATATACAGCAATGGCATTCGATCCAAATACAATACCGGCTTTGGTAAACCTTGTATGCCCGCGCATATCAACAAAAAACATGCTTACAGCCAATATCATTGCTGCCAGGCCTGATGTTACCATCACAAAAGAACTGGTCCAAATATTCTTATTAATTGGGAAAATGTAGTTCCACATATAGCCAATCATAAAGGCAAACAAACCAAAAGAGAAAAGATAAATTACTTTTCGTTCTGCCGACAATTTACTGAGAACAATGTGTCCTGCAAGTAATCCTGTTATTCCTGTGGCTATAGCCGGAAATGTACTAAGGATGCCTTCCGGATCCCAGGTTTTTTGCCACATATAACCAGGTAAAAATTTACTATCGATAAAAGCTGCAAGATTAGCTCCCGGCTCTAACATCGGTTGCCCGTACCCCGGAGTCGGAATTAAAACCATTGCCAGCCAATACCCTACCAATAGTATGGCTGCAATAAGAGCCTGCGTCTTCCATCGGGTATTTAAAAACAAAAATGCTGAAGCAAAGAAAACAATAGCAATCCTTTGAAGTACCCCTGCATAACGTATGTTTTCCAGATCAAACTTAGGAAACAACCACAATAAAATACCCACCAAAAATATCTTCAACGATCTTATTATAATCTTTCTGTACATGGGCCCCTTGGGCATTCCTGCTTTTAATCTCTTTGAATAGGCAAGTGCAATAGAAACACCTACAATAAAAATAAAAAAAGGAAAGATCAGGTCGGTAGGTGTTATTCCATGCCATTTAAC
>DASRQG010000319.1:0-2151 GCA_035645995.1 Mariniphaga sp.
CCGACTTCTCCATCTTCAGGATTGCATGTACTTATTCCTATAGCTATTGCAGCGAAAACTACCATCTGAAGTAAAGTTCTTATTTTAATCATGTCATAATTTTTAATGTGTGAGGGTGTGAATATGTCTTATAAATCAGAATGAAGATAACTTCCTTTCTAATCTGAAACCTAATTTACAAAAGGTATGGTAAATCTGAACTCTTTTTCATAAAAATTTTCTCCTGACAAAATTCTTTGATCAATAACAACTTTAAATCTCTTGGGTTTGTAATTGGTTTTAGTCCATTCTTACTTTTAAACAATCCAATCCAATTCGTCAAATAACTGAGGTACTGAATTTCCGTTCGTTTTTTTCTCAAAATTCAAAAGCCATTTTTTTCGATCAATTCCCCACGCATATCCCGACAATTTACCATTGGCACCAATGACCCTGTGACAAGGTATGATGATTGCAATTTTATTCTTTCCGTTAGCCGAAGCAACAGACCTGACAGCTTTATCATTACCTATATTAACAGCTTGTTGCAGGTATGTGATTGTCTTCCCAAAAGGTATCTTCCGAAGCGCCTCCCATACCAATAATTGAAATTCAGTACCCATCAGATTTAATGAAACATCAAAATGAATTCGTTCTCCTGAAAAATATTCATTCAGCTCCTGCTTTACCTGCGCAATATGACTGTTTGTACCAGGCACTACCCTGCCATTAAACCTTTTTTCCAAATAATTGAAATCAAATTGCACACCCTCATCCTTCAGAAATTCCAGCAGACAAATACCATATACTGTTGCACAAACTACCATCCGGCCAACAGGAGTATCAATAAAATCCGCTAATATTTGATGTGGGATTCCATTGTAAGTGGTTAATTGTCCCTCGCCTTGAAGTAGGTGCTCCATATTACAAAATAAAAATAATTTTTGGGTTCAGAACCCAAAAAATCCAATTATGAACAATCAAATATAACGACTACAAATCAATTTTTAATATTGTTTCCTCTCAAAACCTTTTTATTCTCCATGAGATTCAATCTCAGCGGATCCTAATTGCTTGTAACTTCTATTCACGGAAGTGATGATGGATAAATTAATACAGATACTCAATGGACTCAATATGCATACCATTAAAACAATCGTCTGCACATCCGTCAGGCACATAACCTACAGCCGATATCATACCGTTATTATTGGTTTCAAATATTATTTGTGCATCTGAACGTTTTCTTAACCAATCAGTTTTAGCAGTCGCATAAATATCATCCATGGTATATAGCGGACTAGCCGGAGAATATCCTTTTGTGCCCAGAGATTTTTCAGTTTCAACCCATTCTAATGCCTCTTGAAATGGATATCCAAAATTTTCAAGAAATTCCTCTTGAGTCATTCCTGTTTGCTGAATAAGCTCATCAGCATCAGTTAACGTCCAGCCCCTTGAAGGCCGCTGAATGCCATTAAATACAGTATAGCAGAAATTACGCTGTGATACCTCACCCTTTCTTACATAAATTGTTGTTAGCCATGAAGACCCTGTCCAGGTCGATCCGGTAACTTTATAACAATAGGTGTCACCACTCATTGATTTGAATTCAAGCCATGCTTTATGACTACGTTCAAATTCATTTTCATATTGCAAATCGTTTTTTTCACAAGCGGTCAAAATTGATGCAAGCAAAAATGTTAAAAAGATGAATTTAGGTTTCATAACAATGCTACAACAGGTTGTTAATAAATAAATCAGATCAAAAATTTGATGCTCAAAAAAATCCAACTCAAATACAACTACTAAATTAATAATTTTAAGCATGAAATGAATTAGAATTCTTCATTCTTTTCAGATCATGCCTTGTCTCCGTGTATTTATTTTTTGCTTAGGGAGGGAGGTGAAATGATTGGCAATTTATCAAGGGCAATAAAACACTGACAGATCCCTCAGCAGTCATATAGAAGTGAAGAAATATCAAAATTCAGATGAATTCACACCAATATCCTCACCATACCTCGTCCAGTTGCGGAGCATATTGTTTTACCGGCAAAAAGGGGTTTGACTGGACTTGGACTGGACTTGGTCTGGTGTATGTGTCGATTTCAGATAAAAAAATTAATTATTATTTATATAATTATCATCGAAAAAACATCAACACAATAAAAG
>DASRQG010000320.1:0-2338 GCA_035645995.1 Mariniphaga sp.
ATCTGATTGTAAGGGTTTGGGGTTGGAGTGGGTATTTTGTGGAACTTGACGAAGAATACCAGGATCATATTATTCAAAGAATTGAATTACAAACTTGAAATGAATGAAAGTATTTGTTTTTGATTTGGACTTTACATTATGGAATGCCGGAGATACCTGGTGTAGTGAAACAAATCCACCATACATTTGGGAAGGAACTGAATTATTTGATCAAAATAAAAAATGGATAAGGCTATATCCTGATACAATCAAGGTTTTAGAAATACTTCAGCAACACCGCAAAATAATTGCTGCGGCTTCCCGTACTTATGAACCGAAATGGGCGGAACAATTGCTAGACCTTTTTAATATCAACAAATTTTTTGACTTCAAGGAAATTTATCCAGGAAGCAAAACAATGCATTTAAAAAGAATTCAATGTCAAGTTAACCTACCTTATGACCAGATAGTTTTTTTTGATGATGAACAAAGAAATATTGAAGAAACGGGTAATTTGGGTATAAAAAGTGTCAAAATTGATAATGGAATTACATTTAACAATATACAAAAGTTTTTATAAGCCGATAAAAAAACTAAAAATCAATGTTATGAATAAAAATCATAAAGACCGTAGAGAATTTTTAAAAAAAGCTGCACTTGGCTCGGCAGCACTTGTTTCTGTGGGAGGAGTTTCTATCATGGAAGCAAAAAGTGTTAATAACACTTTAACAGGTAAAAATGAACTAACTGGAATCGATTCTTTTGAATCTAAATCTTTACCTACAGAATGGAAGATATTACTCAGTGAGGAAACATCAGAATTGTCGTTGATACATAGTGATGCTGAGATTAAAGGATTACTTTCTTTTGTATCGAACGGGAACAAATGGGTCTTTTCAAAATCAAGAGATGGAGTACCAGACCGTTATGCTTTGATTGATACAAATGATAATGTTCAGGGATATTTCGTTCTAAATTCAAAAAATAGTCAAATTCAGTTGTTATTTTATCACCGTACAGCCCAGGCTTACGATGGGGAATTGACATTTGAGGGTAAAGTAAACTATCTACCTGATAGTTTTACATGCAGAACAAAAGCGATGATTGATGAACGGGTCTTGCCATTGAGCTATGGTAATGCCGATTCATTATTGAATGATTCACTTTTCTCTCCGGAGAATGATTCTATTGTGCAATTGGATGCTCCAAATTTGAGAATTACATCATTGACTCCAGGTAAGTATGCTTTTTCTATGTCTGGAAGAATTCAAAAATCATCAGAGGCAATAATTACCATTAATATTGAGAAAGATTATTTCAAGAACCGTTATGTACCATACTATCATCCAATTGATCGTACCCGTTGCCCAAAAGCTCCAACAGGATGGATGTCATGGAATACTTATTTCGATAAAGCTACAGCTGATGATAATCTTGCCGAAGCAAAAATTGGACAAAGATTTCTCCAGCCATTTGGTTGTGAATTCTGGTCTATTGAATCCTGGCAAGGGAATTCGGACCAGTTACCAGTTCGCGACTTTCATAATATGAATCTTGAAGTGAACAAAAATCAGTTTCCGAAAGGTATGAAACAGTTAGCGGATGATATTCGTAAATTAGGCTTTCGCCCGGGAATTTGGATGGCGCCATTTGGTACAGGCAATAAAGATTTTTATGAAAAATATAGAGAGTGGTTTTTACATGATGAAAACGGAAACCCTATTTCTTCATGGAACGGTCGTTATACTCTTGATCCCACAGTAAAAGAAGCTCGTGACCACTTAAAAGAGATATTCAGAAAAGCTTCAAAGGAGTGGGGATATGAGTTTTTCAAAGTTGACGGGATGTCAGGAAGAAGTCACGGTTATTGTGCTCATCTGTATGAGCGACCTGAAATCAAAGCTCGTTTTCAAAACCCGTCTTGTCCCAATCCTTTTGAACTATGTGTAAAAGCATTTCGCGACGGAATGGGAAATGACCGTGTTTTTTTAGCTTGCCAAGGACATACATCAGGGCCGGAGGCACTTTATGCCGACGCTTCTCGCATAGGAGCTGATATTGTGCATCCAAATAAGCCGGTTCAATGGAATAATGTTTTAAATCAGGGGCGTTGTACTATAAACCAAACGTTTACACATAACATTGTAATGGTGAATGATCCTGATACTTTATTGGTATCTGATTTGCCGATTGAAGAAGCAAGGGTTTCCACTACAGTAGTAGCCTTGCCGGGACAATTGACTTTTTTTGGTGACAAGCTGGCGAATTTATCAGCTGAAAAAATGAAAATGTTGCAACAAACCCTACCGGTAGCTGAAGTCTTACCAATGAGCCTGTATCCTTATTTTTCAATGTTGCC
>DASRQG010000321.1:0-6576 GCA_035645995.1 Mariniphaga sp.
TGAATTATAGTTGAATTTAATTTGAGTTTAAATTGAATTAAATACAGAGTAAATAATTTTGGCGTTAACCGAGCAACAAATCACGGGTGATGCAACCGGCGGGGTGACCGTGGCAGAGAATATCTACAACGAGATCGGACAACTGGTTGATAAGAAGTTGCATAAAACAACTTCAAACAATTATTTGCAGAGTGTTGATTACACCTACAATATCCGGGGCTGGCTTACTTCGATTAATAACCCCGATAACCTTGCCAATGATGGTACAGGTGATACCTATGCCGACTTGTTTGCAGAAAGGTTGTTGTACGATGATAACAGTACAGTAAGTAATCTGACTTTGCAGAAACAGTACAACGGGAATATTGCCGGTGCAATTATAGCCCGCCGCACCGATGGAACCGGTACAACCACGAAAAGCGCCTATGGCTTCACTTACGATGGACTGAACCGGTTAAATGGGGCCCCATTTATGCTGAAAATACCGGGAGCGGCTATACTGTGAACCTGAATGCGTACAATGAATTTGGCAAAACATACGACAAGAACGGAAACCTGCTTACCTTAAAACGCAACAGTGCCGGCACATTGGTCGATAACCTGGGATACACTTACGAAAGCTCAAATAAAAGCAACCGTTTACAGGCCGTGGCTGATAACTCAGGTAATGTCATTGGATTTACCGACATCGCCAATACCAACGTTTACATGTACGATAATAATGGCAATGCAACAAAAGATTTAAACAAAGGAATAACGGCAATTTCCTATAATGTACTAAATTTGCCAAACACGGTTACCAAGGATGCAAACAACAGCATCACGTACAGATATACCGCAGGTGGTGAAAAGTTTAAGTTATCTATCATGCACGGCATACAATAAAAAGCCTCCCCTGTAAAAGGAGAGGCTTTTTATTGTATCATGAAAAATTTCTCTTACAAGCTATTAATCTTCAAAGCAAGTTTTGATTTAAGATTAGAAGCTTTATTCTTATGAATAATGTTTCTTTTAGCAAGTTTATCAATCATAGCTATCACTGAAGGATAACTTTTTACAGCTTCATCTTTATCTGTTTGGTTACGCAACTCTTTAATTGCATTTCTGGTGGTTCTGGCGTAGTACCTGTTGTGTACCCTCTTTTTTTCGTTCTGCCTTATCCTTTTTATAGCTGATTTATGATTTGCCATTTTCTTTCTTTAATATCTTTAATTTTTAAAAGTAGCCCGTAGGGGATTCGAACCCCTGCTACCAGGATGAAAACCTGGCGTCCTAACCCCTAGACGAACGGGCCTTCCTATGTTATCCCTGAATTGGGACTGCAAAAATACTTCAATTTTATTATCCTCCAAATTTTCTTTCAAATTTTTTTCAAAGAGGTTATTTTTTTCTTTTCTCCGTGAAATTACTTTACAATCTGTTTACCTTAACTCGAAGTTCTGCCCTAAATAAACCCGTCTTACATCCTCATCATTCGCCAGGTCATGCGCGGTACCTGCTTTCAATATTGATCCTTCAAAAAGCAAATACGACCTGTCGGTAATTGATAATGTTTCGTGAACGTTATGGTCTGTAATCAGTACCCCGATATTCTTCTCCTTCAGTTTAATTACAATCTGTTGAATATCCTCCACCGCAATTGGGTCAACGCCTGCAAAAGGTTCATCTAACAGAATAAATTTAGGATCGATTGCCAGTGCCCGGGCAATTTCCGTTCTTCTGCGTTCTCCACCCGATAATTGAACTCCTAAACTTTTTCTGATATGTTGAAGTCCGAATTCATTCAGCAAAGTTTCCACCTTATCACGCTGATAAGCTTTACTGAGGTTGGTCATCTCCAACACAGCCTTAAGATTATCCTCAATGCTTAACTTTCTGAAAACAGAAGCTTCCTGTGCCAGATAACCAATTCCTTTCTTTGCACGCTTATAAACGGGAAGCCGGGTTATGTCTTCATTATCGAGAAATATTTTTCCGGACAAAGACTTTATAAGCCCGACTATCATATAAAATGAGGTAGTCTTACCGGCTCCGTTCGGGCCCAACAATCCGACTATCTCACCCTGATTAACTTCAAAACTCACCCCTTTTACGACAGTACGGTTCTTGTACTTTTTAACTATATCTTCCGCTTTAAGAATCATGCACGCAAATATCTTGAATATTCTGAAGTTTTAAATCTCATCCAGTTCTTTTTCACGTTTTTTAACGACACTTTTAGATATCAGGATACTTATTTCATACAAAATGAATAATGGAACAAAAACCATTATCTGACTAAATATATCAGGTGGTGTTATAATAGCCGAAAGAAGCAACATCACCACATAGGAATGTCTCCTGTACGTCCTCATAAATTCAGGTGTAAGAATCCCAACTTTACTTAAGAAGAAAGAAAATATCGGAAGCAGGAAAACAACACCAGATGCAAGTGAAATAGAAGTAACCGAACCAATGTATGATCTGAGATTAATCTGGTTCACAACATCGCCACTTACATTATAACTCCCTAGAAAGTGTACAGAAAGTGGCACAATTAAGAAATAACCAAATAATATGCCTGCAATAAAGAGAATTGATGTAAAAAATACTGCGCCTCCGGCATATTTTTTCTCTTTATCATATAATGCTGGTTTAATGAACTTCCAAAATTCATAAAATACAACAGGTGCGGCTATAATAAAACCTGCAATAATGGAAACCCATATATGTGTAAGAAACTGTCCTGCAATTTGGATACTTATCAGTTCCAATGGCTTTTCATTAATTCTAAGAGCATCTGTACCTACCAAATCAGCTAATTGTGCAAACATACGATTTGTCCAGAATTCCGGCGTACGAGGGTTGAGTATAACAGTATCAAAAATAAAATCTTTAAAAATGAAAGCCACCACCGCAAACACCATAATAGCTATAGCAGAACGGATAATATGCCATCGCAATTCCTCCAAATGGTCAAGGAAAGACATTTCACCGGGCTCCGACTCATCATGATTTTTTTTACTTCTCCAGCCCATCAAACCTTTTTTCGCTTCTTGTTTAGTTTCTGCATTCATTAATTCCTGATTTTTAAAAAACTTCACAAATATAAATACTTCCTGTTACACAAACCCTTTTTAAATCTTTCAATTTAAAATGATCGCTATTAAATCTTAAAAAATTGAAAATAATATTGTCATTATACTTACTTTTAATAATTTAGAATTCCGTAAGAATATGTAGAAGGAGTAGAGAAGTACAATATGAATAAAGACACATCATTAACATCGTATTTACAGCAATATTTTGGTTTTGGACGGTTCAAGGGGCAACAGGAAGAAGCAATTAAAAGTGTTTTAGACGGAAATAACACTTTTGTTTTGATGCCGACAGGGGGAGGCAAGTCCCTCATATACCAGTTACCGGCATTGATTTTGGATGGAACAGCCATAGTCATATCACCTTTAATCGCGTTGATGAAAAATCAGGTCGATTCAATCAGGGGAATGCAAACTGAGGATAATATAGCACATTTTCTAAATTCATCATTATCGAAAGCAGCTATCCAGGAAGTAAAAGCGGATGTGCTTGCCGGCAGGACCAAGTTATTGTATGTAGCACCTGAATCACTCACTAAAGAAGACAACATCGAATTTCTGAAAAATGTTAAGATTTCTTTTTATGCAATTGACGAAGCACACTGTATTTCTGAATGGGGTCATGATTTCCGTCCCGAATACAGGCGCATCAAGCCAATTGTAGAGGAAATAGGACAAGCTCCTATTGTTGCATTAACAGCCACGGCTACTGCTAAAGTGCAACACGATATCCAAAAAAATCTGGGAATTCTTGAAGCAACAGTATTTAAAGCTTCATTTAACAGAGCAAATCTATATTACGAGGTAAGGCCTAAGGTAAAGCCGGAAGCTCAAATCATTAGATTTATAAAACAAAATGAAGGCAAATCAGGAATCATATATTGTTTGAGTCGTAAAAAAGTAGAAGAGATAGCAGAAACCCTGCAGGTAAATGGCATAAAAGCTCTGGCTTATCATGCCGGCATGGATGCAGCCACCAGGTCAAACAATCAGGATAAGTTTCTGATGGAAGAGGTTGATGTTATTGTAGCTACAATCGCCTTTGGAATGGGAATTGACAAGCCTGATGTACGATTTGTTATTCATTATGATATTCCTAAAAGCCTTGAAGGTTATTATCAGGAAACAGGACGTGCAGGACGTGATGGAGGTGAAGGCCAGTGCATCACATTCTACAGCTATAAAGATATCCAGAAGCTCGAAAAGTTTATGCATGGGAAACCTGTAGCAGAACAGGAAATCGGCAGGCAACTCCTGCTTGATACGGTTTCGTATGCCGAATCAGCTATCTGCCGGCGTATTATTCTGCTTCACTATTTCGGAGAGATATATGAAAACGATAATTGTGGCAATTGCGACAATTGTTTAAACCCAAAAGAACAGGTAGAAGCATCAGACGAAGTGAAACGGGCTTTGACAGCTATTCTGGAAGTGAATGAAAAATATAAAGCAGAACATATAGCTAATATTCTGATAGGGAACAAAACAGCAGCTATCAAATCATTTAAACATTATACCCTTAAATCATTTGGAAAGGGACAGGACCACGACGAGAGATTCTGGAATGCCGTTTTCCGGCAGTCAATGATAAAGGGTATCATTAATAAAGATATTGAAAACTACGGCTTATTAAGGGTGACTGAAGAAGGCCATAAGTTTCTACAAAATCCAACAAGCTTCATGCTGGTTAAGAATCATGAATATGAAGAAGATACAGATGATATAAGCACAGGTGCACCATCAGGAGCCAACAGTGGTGACCCTGCTTTATTTGCGATGCTTAAAGATCTGCGAAAACGGTTGGCAAAAAGGCTTAACCTGCCCCCGTTCGTTCTTTTTCAGGATCCTTCATTAGCAGATA
This sequence comes from Mariniphaga sp., assembly GCA_035645995.1. Lineage (GTDB taxonomy): Bacteria > Bacteroidota > Bacteroidia > Bacteroidales > Prolixibacteraceae > Mariniphaga. The sequence goes on from DASRQG010000321.1 coordinate 4,939, forward strand.
TGTCAATTCAATATCCCATCAATATTGAAGAATTACAGAAGATACAAGGCGTAGGACAAGGAAAAGCCAGAAGATACGGAAAGGAATTTGTAGCACTTATTAAAAAGTATGTTGAGGAGAATGAAATTGAACGTCCGGAAGATTTTATTGTGCGGTCTGTAGCCAATAAATCTAAAATGAAGGTATTTATTATCCAAAGCATCGACCGGAAAATATCATTCGATGACATCGCTAATTCTAAAGGTGTAGAAGTTAAGGATATTATCTCAGAAGTAGAAGCAATAGTTAATTCCGGCACCAAGTTAAACATTGATTATTATATTAATGATGTAATCGATGAGGACCGGCAGGAGGAGGTATTTGATTATTTCAGAGAAGCAGAAAACGATTCTATTGAGAAGGCTCTTGAAGAACTCGGTGAAGCAGATTATACAGAAGAAGATATCCGGCTTATGCGAATTAAGTTTTTATCTGATTTGGGCAACTAATATAATTTAGCAAAGGAAAATCCCAAAACTATAATCCTGAGAATTTGTTACTTTTGCACCGGCATTTGTTAATATTGAATATATAAAACATGAGTATAACAACTGAAAAGCAACTTGCATATAAAGTAGCTGATATAAATCTGGCTGAATTTGGCCGGAAAGAGATTGACATTGCAGAAAAGGAGATGCCTGGCCTGATGGCAATTCGTAAAAAGTTTGGCCCTTCAAAACCTTTAAAAGGTGCCAGGATAACCGGCAGTCTGCACATGACCATCCAGACAGCTGTATTAATAGAGACACTTGTTGAACTTGGTGCTGACGTAAGATGGGCCAGTTGCAATATCTTTTCCACACAAGATCATGCAGCTGCTGCAATTGCTGCTGCGGGAGTTCCTGTATTTGCATGGAAAGGAGAAACACTTGAAGAGTATTGGTGGTGTACTGATAAAGCATTGGATTTTGGTGATGGTAATGGCCCTCATCTTATAGTGGATGACGGAGGTGATGCAACCCTAATGATCCATCGTGGGTATGAAGCAGAAGAAGATCCAAAGGTTTTAGAATCACTTGCAAGCGCTGAGGATGAAATAGAGCTTAACAAACTCTTAAAACAAATATTAAAAGAAACCCCTGACCGCTGGCACAAAACAGCTAAGGACTGTAAAGGTGTTTCGGAAGAAACAACAACAGGTGTCCATCGTCTTTATCATATGAAGGAACAGGGCAATCTGCTATTCCCTGCCATAAACGTAAATGATTCTGTCACCAAATCTAAGTTTGATAATTTATATGGTTGCAGAGAATCGCTGGCTGATGGTATTAAACGTGCAACTGACGTTATGATTGCCGGCAAGGTGGTTGTTGTTGCAGGTTATGGTGATGTAGGTAAAGGTTGTGCAAAATCGATGCGCGGCTATGGTGCAAGAGTTATAGTAACTGAAATTGATCCGATATGTGCACTTCAGGCTGCCATGGAAGGTTTTGAGGTAAAAACTATGGAAGATGCACTAAGTGAAGGCAATATTTATGTTACCACTACAGGAAATAAGGATGTGATTACAGCAGAACATATGGCACGGATGAAAGATCAGGCGATAGTTTGCAACATTGGTCATTTCGACAATGAAATACAAGTAGCACAGCTTAACAA
>DASRQG010000322.1:0-2047 GCA_035645995.1 Mariniphaga sp.
TGATATACCCAAAGTTTTAGCAATCAATAAAATGATTTCAAAATCCTAATGTAACTGTAAACCTGTGTGGCGACTGAAGGAAATCGTAGCTGACATAAGCATAGTCGAACTTAAACATAATGCCGCTAATGTTATAATTAAAACCTGCGCCTACACTTACGTTTCCTTCTTCATAATTAAACTTATACCCTCCGCGGATGAAAAGCATATTATAAAACTGATACTCCATTCCCAGATGAAGCCGTTCTTTATAATCATTTGTATGAATTGCATCTGCACTTACAGAAAGAGTATGTTGACCCGGGTCACCGCCAAGAAATAATTCTTCGCCGCCCAGTAAATCAATCGAAATACCAAGTCTGTACACAAGAGGAATTTCATAAGACTGCTGTTCTTCTATTCCTGTTTCAAAAAATCTTGCCTGAGTAGAAAAATTTTGTGCACTCATTGCAAGTTTAATTCCTCTCCATCCTGTATTATAGAAGCTACCTACATCAAACCCCCAGAGGGATGAAGAATAAATCCATAGCTCCTCTCTCATAAATTTTATATTAACGCCAATAGAAAGTTTGTCAGTAAAATTACGTGCAATACCAAGTCCAACAGCAAGGTCACTTCCGGAAAAGAAATTACCTGTTCGGGTATCTATGTTTCCTGTAGCACTTGTAACACCTGCTTCAGGGATATTACCGTAATCAAGAGAGATATAATTAAAAACAAATGTTGCAATGCCATCAAGATTAAAACCTGCAGCACCGGATAAAACTTTAAGATCAGCTATCCAGCTGTTGTAACTGAAAGATGCTTCTGCATTATTGATGCCGGTTATTGCCCCGGGGTTCCAAAATATTGAATTAACATCCTGTACACCGGCAATAGATGCTTCGCCCATAGCAACCTGCCTTGCACCATTTCCTATTTTTAAAAATTGAAAAGCGGTTCTTCCTGCTTTATTAAACTGTGCAAAAGAAATCTGACTTATTCCAAATAATATTGCTGTTATAAATAATATCTTTTTCAATTTCTCCTCCGTTCCTTATTCTTAACGGATTATCATTAATTTTCCAACCTGCCGTGCACCGGCAGAACCTTCGGTATCGGACTGTACTACATAGATATATAAACCAGGTGCAACCCTTAAACCCGAATCAGAACGCTGATGCCATTCCATGCTGCCGGATAAATTACCAGACTCATCCGGACCATGATGAAGTGTTGCGACAAGGTCACCAGATACACTAAATATTTTTATCGTGGCTCTTTCAGGAAGATTTCTGAATTCAATTTTGTATGCTATTTCTCCTTCACTGGTAGGACCGAAGCTTCTTGAAAGATCGTCAAGTATGTGAGGGTTTGGTGCAACAAAAACATCAAGTCCACCTGATACATCTACAGGACCCGGCTTAGCATTAGTTAATTCTGTTCTGTTTACATCACCACTTGCAAGCTCGCCAAGCTCGGCAGCCGGAACAACAGTTCCGTTTGCCGACACCCATTGATCCTGCGGAGTAAAGTATGCCTGCACATAATATGAATATTGAAAACCAAACTGAACTGATCTGTCTAAATATTCATATAATCCTGATTCGGAATTAAAGTATAAAGGAAAATCTGAGCGTGGAATATCAGCAATGAGAGTCCATATACCTCTTTTATCATTTCCCCTGTAAATTCTGTATCCTGATAAATCTGTTGCCCCATCATAAAAAATATTTCCTGAGCCATCCTGGTACTGAACTTCTTCAGCTATTTTATTCCATCTTACTGCTATGATTGCAGTATCGGAACCAGCAGATGCATTTGAAGCTGTACATTCAGGAGCGGGTGGTGAATCAGGAACATCTGCTACCAAATTAATACCATTTATATTGGCACCAATTCCCCACTTGATTGCATTTCTTACCGCTGCAACATTTCTTCTAATATCAACAGCAACACTGTCATTCTGATAATCTTCATTGAAAGATTTAAGATAATGATTTGGATCCCCGCGAAGAACTTCATGCAAATCAAGAGTGCCTGCAATTTCAGCAATAATTAATCTGAC
>DASRQG010000323.1:0-2213 GCA_035645995.1 Mariniphaga sp.
TAAAGCTGTAGGAGCATATCTTTCACCACCTTTCAGACAAATTAATCCGGAGGAGCATACATTTCCTGTTGAAGCTTCTGTCATCATTCCGGTAAAAAATCGTGTACGAACCATTCGTGATGCAGTTGAATCTGTTCTAAAACAAAAAACCTCGTTCAGGTTTAATCTGATCGTGGTAGATAATTATTCGAAAGATGGAACAACGCAGTTATTGGAGAAATACGCAGGGGATAACAGGTTGGTTCATATAATCCCGAAATATAAAGGATTGGGAATAGGAGGCTGCTGGAATGAAGGGATTTTCAATGAAAATTGCGGAAGGTATGCAGTTCAGCTTGATAGCGATGATATTTATGCAGGGGAAAACACGCTGCAGCTTATCATTGATAAGTTTTATGAAGATCGTTGTGCAATGGTGATTGGCAGTTATCGGATGACGAATTTTGATCTGGTGGAAATTCCTCCAGGAATAATTGACCATAAGGAATGGACTGATGACAATGGACCCAATAATGCGCTTCGTATTAATGGACTGGGGGCTCCGCGTGCATTTTATACACCCCTTTTACGGGAAATAAAAATGCCCGATGTAAGTTATGGTGAAGATTATGCAATAGGCTTGGCAATATCGAGGGAGTGGCGCATTGGGAGAATCTACAGTCCCTTTTACCTGTGCCGACGTTGGGAGGATAATACGGATGCTTCGCTGAATATTAACCGGATGAATGCTCACAATTATTATAAAGATAGTATCAGGTCATATGAATTATCCGCCAGGAAAAATAAAAATACAATATATAAAAGCCAATAAAGGAATTGGTTATTGTATGTAAGGAAGTTGTTCTTCAGAATAGTAACAGTAATTACAGCGGGGAACTTTATAGAGGGAGGGTTTATGATTGAAAATAAAATAATCACTCCGGAGGAGCTGCATGAATTTGGTTCAGTAGTAACTTTGAACGATATAGCTGAGGTTCTTGTAAAACAGCAACAGGCAACATGGCCACTGGCGGGTAAGAATTATGCTGCTCTTACATCTGTTTTGGTTCGTGAATTTAATTTCGGACATTTTAATATAGAAGTACATTACAATCCTGAAAGATTGCGATCATCGGCTGCACATACTGATGCAGAAAGTATTGCACAACGTCAATGCTTCTTATGTGCACATAATCTGCCGCCACAGCAAAAGGGGATTCTTTTCAATACCAACTACATCATACTTGCCAACCCGTTTCCGATTTTTCCGGTTCATTTAACCATAGCACATAAGCAGCACATACCACAGCGGGTGGATGTACATTTTAAGGACATGTTGAATTTGAGCAGGCAACTCAATAATTTTACTATTTTTTACAATGGCCCTCAATGTGGTGCATCGGCACCTGATCATTTTCATTTTCAGGCAGTAAAAAAGGGCTTCCTTCCAATTGAAACAGAATTAGATACATTAAGGAAACAGAAGGTTGTAAAATCTTTTCAGGATAATGGCCTGGAAATATTTGCTGTTGAAAATTACCTAAGGAGATTTGTTGCCATAATTTCTAAGGATAAGAAAAAAATTCAGAAAATTTTTTATCAAATCTATCAGGTACTTAAAGAAAACGAGAACGAAGAACCCATGATGAATGTGCTGACGTTTTATGAAGATGGAAACTGGCACCTGATTATTTTTCCCAGGGCACAACAACGTCCTTCTCATTTTTTTAAAAGTGGAAATAACCAGATAATTGTCGGACCCGCTGCTGTTGAAATGGCCGGAGTTTTAATACTTCCACGATTAGAGGATTTTAATAAAATAAATGAAAAAATTTTAACAGAACTTTATCATGAAGTTACCTGTAGCATAATTGATTTTCAGAAACTTTGTGATCAGCTAAAGTTATTTTAATATTATAATTTATTTAAATCAGCTGAGCAGAGAGTTTGTCTGATAATCCTTTTTAATTTTTGTTATTTTTGTCGATTATTTTATCAACCGTGGCCATTAATAATTCTGAAAATCTGATGATTCCGGACATTATCCTTGATTCCCTTCCGATAAAATTTTATGTTATAAATCTTAAGGAGAGAAAGATTATTAAAACCAATGATCCGACTGTTTCTATTGGACAAGAGTCCTGCTTTTTACGTATATTCAATCGGAAAGATTCGTGTCAGCCTGAAAAAGGCACCTGTTTTTGTGAGTTATTGGATGAGAAGAAGGAATTCCA
>DASRQG010000324.1:0-2086 GCA_035645995.1 Mariniphaga sp.
CTATCATACTGGTTGCCTATTTATCTGTTTTAATTCTCATTTTTTTTATTCGCCAAGCCAGGCAAAAAGGGTTGAATGTTATTGCATATTCAGTAATTGCCGCAGGGATTCTGAGCATTTGTACTGAAGGAATGATATCGATTTTTATACAAAACAAAATATATTTGGGATGGAGTCTGATTGTGATGGTATCCGTCTTTTTTATCGCCATACCTTTGTTTTATATACACTACAGGTTGAAAAAGGCAACCGACCTGAAACGGTTTTTTCATATTTAGAGTCATTAGTGTCCGGTAAAAATTTTAATTAATCCGGGCAGTACTTTTTTCAGTACCACCCGGAATGTCTACTTTTGAGTCACTACACAAAAAAGTTAGACATGGGTAAAAATACAAATTTTAGCGGACAGCCGATATTTAATCAGTTATTAACGTTCATTGACAAGGGTGAGATTAGGAAAATAGCAAAGCAACATGATGCAGAGCGGTATGTAAAGAAGTTTACGACTTACCATCACATTGTTGTTATGCTTTTCGTTGCCATTGAAGGTTATCATTCCTTGCGGGAAACAATACTCGGATTGTTAGCCAATGCACATAAGCTATCCCATTTAGGTTTGTCTTATCTGGTCCGCAGGAGCACGTTTTCCGAGGCAAATGGCAGACGCAGCAGTAAAGTGTTTGGAGATATTTATATGAGCACATACCGTAAACATGGACGATTTTTAGCGGACAGCCGGTTGAGCGATGCAGATATGAGAAGGCTTTATATCATGGATTCTACCACTATATCATTGTTTAAGGACATTTTACGAGGGGTAGGTCGCAATCCAAAAGAAGGCAGAAAGAAAGGAGGAATAAAGGCTCACACCATCATTAAAGCCAGTGAAAATGTACCCTGCCTTATTCGTTACAGCGAAGCAGTACGACATGACCACATGTTTTTGGAAGAGGTGCATGATTTGGCTGCTGGCTCAATAATAACTTTCGATAAAGCTTACGTCGATTATGCCCAATATGAAGCTTTTACTATAAGCTGTATCTGGTATGTGACCCGCTTAAAAGACAATGCTCTTTATCAGGCCAGGAAAGAATATGATATACCTGACGAGGCTGATTCTGGTGTCCTGAAAGATGAAGAAATTATCCTGTATTATGGGGAAAATAAAAAACAGGAACATCGTGCAAGACGTATTGCTTACTGGGATGATGAAAACAAGCGGTTGTTTGAGTTTATAACCAACAATTTTGAATTGTCAGCTGAAAAAATTGCTTTGATTTACAAGAAACGTTGGCAAATCGAAATTCTGTTTAAACAACTTAAGCAGAATTTTCCATTGAAATATTTTTTGGGAGACAACGAAAATGCTATTGAAATTCAGATATGGACAGCTATGCTTGCCAATCTTTTAATATCCTTGGTAAAAAGCCGGGTAAAAAGAAAGTGGGCTTTTTCTAATCTAGTTTCAGTCATAAGACAGCAGTTAATGAACTACATTAACATTTATGCCTTTTTGGAAGACCCAGAAGGTAGTTGGAGGAAAATATTAAAAGAAAAAAGAATAAATTATCAAAATTCGCTCTTCCCCAAAATGGAGGGGGCTTACTTTTGAAAAGTGAAAATATGAAAACATATAATCAACGTGTTAGAATTGAATATAAATTAAATTCCGGGTTTACCGGACAACAATGTATTATAATATAAAAATAATCCTGGAAGATCCTATGCTGGGAATTCGCTCCATATCCGGGAAACTGCATTTAAAGGATGAAACCGGGCATGTATTAAATATATTGGCGAGAACCGCTTCCGCAAAAATGAAAAAATTAGATGAAACTACTTATATACTGATGTGAATAAAAAAACCAGACAGTGCTCCACCACCGTCCGGTTTTCAAATAGTTAAATTTATTAATAAAACTTATCAAAAGTATGAAAAATTTAGGAATGAGCTACCTCCTCCGTAGAAGAGGTACGAATCTAAAACTAAAGAAAATGAAACTGACATTGCTATTTTCATTTTTGATTTTCTCCACTGTATGGGCTGAATCCTATTCCCAAACAGTAAGTCTCAACCTTAATAATG
>DASRQG010000325.1:0-2477 GCA_035645995.1 Mariniphaga sp.
ACAATTGAATCAACCAGCATCCCGGTTTCAGCTTCAAGCAATAAAATGCGTGCAGGGTTAAAGTTTCGGGAAACAATGTATAACGTATCGTTATGCAAGGCCATCCCTCTTTCTGTTACATTGCCCATCCATTCAGGAATTTCGCCTCCATCAGGAAAACCCTGACTCCAATCGGCAGTTCCAGCCAATGAATGGTCCCATAAAGTTGTGACTACAGGTTGCTGTGCGAAAACCATCACACCGAACAACATTGAGGCAAGAAAAAAAGTAAATTTTTTTTTCATAATTGTGAATTTAAAGTTAACATTAAAAGATAAAATCTGGTGTTGTATGTCTATTGCATTTATTTGTGTTTGAGTTAAATACGAAAGCTTCTAATATGTCATCAATAAAACCAATCAACCATAAATTTTGTTCATCAAATTAATGCGGCTTGATTAATTTAACTGTTCTAATTCCTTCATTTGTTTCCAGGGTTAATAAATAGATTCCGGGTAATAACCCTACAGCCGGCATCATTAATTCATGTTTTCCTCTGCTTAAAGTTCCTTCATGTGCCATCAACACACGTTTACCGGTCAAGCTGGTAATAAAAAGTTTTATTTTTGAGGGTTCCGAAAGTGAAAACTGCACCTTAAGGTTATTGGTTGAAGGAAAGAACGGGTTATAAAGCCTGAATTCAAGATCTGTAACGACAGCTACATCTGTTGCCAAAGTAGAAAAGGATATCACCTCCGACCAATCGGTAGATTCATTTCCATAGTTCGCTCTTGCTCTTGCATACCATTGACCGTCATTCAGATCGTTAAGAATTAAATCATACCCGGGAGCATCAATTGTATATTGTAATCTGTTGTTCCATGGAAAGTTCCCGGCGTTTGATAATTGATAGGTAATACTTTTTGCCAGTAAGTTTTCCTCAATCGAAAGCTTTACTTCAGTACCTGATATTGTTTCTCCCTCCGATGGTTCTTTAAGCACAGGTACAGAAGGTGGCGTTTGTACTGTTGAAAATACAGCAATATCGGTCCAGCTAATGGTAGAATCATTGCTGTAAGCTTCAATTTTTAGATAATAGGTAGAGAAAGGAAAAATAATACCCGGCATCAGCTCGTAGGAATCACCTTCTATGCTATCCTGATCAAAGAAAACATTAGAGAAGTTGGAATTTGAAGCAATCTGCAAATGGTAAATGTCCGAATCATCAAAAACTTTCCATTGGATAACAGGATTGACTTCAACATTAGCGATTTCATTAGCAGGATATAAAATTGAAGGACTGATTTTAAACATGAAAACTTCTGAGGTTGTATCTATAGCATTTGATTTACGTGAAGTAATTCTCCAGAAATATATTGAATCGACAGCTAAATCCAAACTATTCGATTCATAGGTATTACCTGTAACATTTAATCTATTCACTCCGGATGAAAAAGCTGAATCGGATGCGACTTCAAGAATATAGTAATCGATGTCCTGAACTTCTTCCCAATTGAATGAAAAACCTTTATGGGTGGAACTGTTGTTTGACGGTTCGATGAGTGTAACCGGTTGGTTATCTTTTAATTCTTCTCCCATTGTTGCAGGTGGGTATTCATAGCCATTTCGGTCGATCACAGAAATTGCAAAAATATGTCCACTTAGAAGCTCCGGCATATTAGATAAATCATATTGAAAATCATAGCTCATTCCCACTAAATAGGAGGCATCTTTAAAAATACCGGGTTGATTGATAAATAAATCGGGTATGGCATAAACAGCATATCTGACATTGGTATCAGGTGAATCCCATTTCAGCATTTCATCCTCAAGATGGATATCAGAGACCAGACTAACCTCTCGTTTTTCATTCCAGGTGATTACAGGAGGCAAGGCCTGGTGCTTGTATTCATTACTTTTAAGGTAATTCACAAAGCCTGAAGTTTCCAACATAGAAGACCGAAAAAACACACTTCCAGGTGCATTATTTTTGGAAGATATTCTGTTCCAGTAAATTTGCAGTCCAATTTCCGATGCATCGAAGGCTATATTATAATTAACATAAGGAATTTGTGAAAAATATTCTAGCATTGACAAACCGTTTAATTCAGTTCTTAAAAAATCTGTTGTCGCTGACTTCAAAGCAACAGGAGGTGGATAATCGGAAGGTTCGAGAGAAGAAAGACTATGGCTTACATACATGTGCCTGCCAAATTTATTAGCTGCATCAGACCACCAGGGGGCCAGTTTTTTGTAATCTTGTCCGCTGCTTGTTGTTGGCCAATATATTTGGGGAGATATATAATCTACAGTTCTATCGCGTAACCATGCCATTGCATCGGCATAAATTGATTTATAAGCATCGAGCCCTGTAATACCAGATGGCAATGACAGTCCATAGGAAGAAGCTACTGATTGGTCCATCGTCCAAATTCCAAAAGGGGCAACTCCAAACCTTACCCATGGTTTATGTTCTTTAATCACATCATAAACAGCAG
>DASRQG010000326.1:0-6019 GCA_035645995.1 Mariniphaga sp.
GAATTGAAAGGAGTCCCTGTCAGATTAGCTGTAGGCCCTCGTGATTTGGAAAATAACACTGTAGAAGTAGCACGACGTGATACACTTGAAAAGAATACAGTGGGTTTTGATGGCATTCCTGATTACATTGAAAATTTACTAAATGACATCCAGCAAGGCATCTATAACAAAGCACTTAATTTTAGAGCTGAACATACAACACGTGCAGATACCTGGGAAGAATTTACTGAATTGTTGAAAAACAAAGGAGGGTTTATTTCTGCACATTGGGATGGGACAGTGGAAACAGAAGAAAAAATAAAGAATGAAACTAAAGCTACCATCCGTTGTATCCCGCTTGATAATGATCCCGAAGAAGGAAAATGTATCTACACCGGTAACCCATCAAAACAACGTGTGCTTTTTGCAATGGCTTATTAATCAAAAATTTTAAAGCACTATATCAATATATACCGGACTTGTAAACAGGTTCGGTTTTTTTTATAATTAACTTCCGGTGGTTCAAAACTAAAAAAGTATCAATTTCCAGATGCAATAATAAAACTTACCAATCCGAAAGATCAATTATCATTATAAACTTCACAAATTCTTCACCTTTGAACATCATAAATAAAAATATTTAAAAAACATTAGATAATCTTTCGTCTCTATAATTAATCTTGATTGGTATACTTCTGAAAAAGGAGATTTATATGATTTTTTTAGAAATATTTCAAAGGGTTATGTATTTTAGTTCAAAAATTGAGCAATGACTGAAAAGGAACTCCGGGCTTCACTTCTGGAAACTTATGTTATAAAAACCAAGGTCAGACAAAAGGTCTATAACAATACCTTACAATCATTTCGATTGTTAAAGAAAACTCTGAAAATGCTCGAAAAAGAGTATATATCAATAATAACAGAACAGATAGCCCCTGCTTCTCTGCCAATATTTCGCGACAGAGGCCCTTTTGAAGTGTCATTTGAAATTGGCGAAGACCTTCTCATCTTTAGCATGCATTCAAATATATTCGAATTCGACAACAAACATCCGGTGCTTAATTCCTCCTATATAAAGGATGATCCACTACGATCCTATTGTGGAATGATAAATATTTACAATTTCCTGTCGGATTCATTTAAATACAATCGCAACAATGACATTGGTTACCTGGTTGCACGGTTATTTATTAATAAGGACAATCATTATTTTGTTGAAGGGAAAAGACAATCTGAGGATCATGCCAAAAGCTTTGCTATAGATACAATATCACCAGGAATAATTCGTCAAATTACAGAAACTGCAATACGCTACTGCATTGAATTTGACTTATTAATTCCCCCTTACGATAAGGTTAAAATTGCTACCGTTGAACAAATGCAGGAAAAAATCATTCATTCTAAAATGTCAACAGGCAAAAGACTTGGTTTTGGGTTTAATTCAGATGATATTTAATTCCTTCTAAATTTAATATATAACAGATACTAGTCATTATGGAAAAAGTAATAGAACGATTTATCAAATATGCACAAGAACATACAACTTCCAATCCTGAAAATGAGAATACTCCCAGCACTAATATACAGTTTGAATTTATGAAAAAGCTGCAAGCAGAGCTTGAGGAAATAGGATTAAAGGAGGTTGAACTTGACAACAACGGCTATTTAATGGCCACCATCCCGGCTAATGATGATAAGCAAGGACCAGTAGTCGGATTTATTGCCCATGTTGATACAAGTCCTGATTTCAATGGCAAGGATGTTAAACCACGAATTATTAAAAATTATGATGGTGGGACAATTAAGCTTAATGATTCGGTTACAATTGATCCTGCTGAATTTCCTGAAATTCTTCAATACAAGGGCCAGGATATAATTACAGCAGGTGGAAATACGTTGTTAGGTGCTGACGATAAAGCTGGTGTAGCAGAAATTGTTACTGCTGCTGAAAAACTCCTGAATGATCCGACCCGAAAGCATGGGAAAATTAGAATTGGCTTACCCCTGATGAAGAAATTGGCCGCGGTGCCGATAAGTTCGATGTAAAAAAGTTTGGAGCTGATTTCGCATATACCCTTGATGGAGGTGAAATAGGAGAACTCGAATTTGAGAATTTTAATGCAGCAGGTGCAAAAATTAAAATTCAGGGAAGAAGTGTTCATCCTGGATTTGCCAAGGATAAAATGATTAATGCTTCAATTGTAGCACACCGCCTATTATCAATGCTCCCCGCTGTTCAGAGGCCGGAACATACCGATGGTTATGAAGGCTTCTATCATTTATTGTCAATTTCCGGCAATGTAGAACATGCCGAAATGCAGTTTATAATTCGTGATCATAACATGCCTAAGTTTAACGAAAAGAAAGAATATCTTAGAAAAATAACAAACCTGATTAATTTGGAATATAAACAAGACATAATTCACCTGGAAATTAAGGACCAGTATTTTAACATGCGCGAAAAAATTGAACCAGTTATGTATGTGGTTGAAATAGCACGAGAAGCGATGAAAAAAGCCGGAATTAATCCTAATGTTAAAGCGATTAGAGGGGGAACAGATGGAGCACGTTTGTCGTACGAAGGGTTACCTTGCCCAAATGTTTTTGCTGGTGGTCATAACTTCCACGGACCTTATGAATTTATACCGGTTCCTTCTATGCATAAAGCTGTAGAAGTGATTATGAACATAGCTGAACTGGCTCAAATTAAATTATAAATGTTAATCCATTTTATAAACTTCATCAAAGAGAAGAAACTCTTCCAGCCATCCGATAAAATTCTGCTGGCAGTAAGCGGTGGAGTAGATAGTATAGTACTGCTTCATTTATTCAGACAAACTGAATACCGGTTTGGAGTTGTACATTGTAACTTTAAATTGCGTGGACAAGATTCTGATGAAGACGAAAAGTTTGTTGAGGAGCAAATTTATATACATGGCATCCCCTATTATAGTACTCACTTTGATACCGTCGATTATGCCCGGACGCATGGCATTTCGATAGAGATGGCAGCCAGGGAATTGCGGTATGATTTTTTCGAAAAAACAAGAAAAGAAAACGGATACGATTTCATCGCTACCGCCCATCATAAAGATGACTTATTGGAAACTTTTTTCCTAAACCTTTCACGTAAAACAGGAATAAAAGGATTAACAGGAATAAAAGAAAAGAACGGCAGCCTCATCAGGCCATTGCTTTTTGCAAGCCGACAGGATATAGAAAAGTATGCACAAAAATATTTTCTTGAGAATCGTGAAGATGCAACCAACAGCGAAGTGGTATATCAACGAAACTTTATCCGACATAAGATATTGCCTGTACTAACCAGTCTGAATCCGGCTTTTAAAAAGAATATGTATGACACCATCATGAACCTGAGAGATGCAGAAGAGGTTTATAATTGGTATTTGAACAACGAAAAAAACGTAGTTATTACCCAAATTGACAATCATCCGGCAATTGAAATTAAAAAACTAATAAATACACCATTCCCTGAAATTCTTTTGCATGAAATTCTTTCGGAATTTGGATTCAATCCAAAAGTAGCGGATCAGGTATTTCAAAGTTTGACAAGTGAACCGGGAAAATTATTCTATTCATCTACACACCGACTTATTAAAGACAGGACATTCCTTTATATTGTACCTCTTGAAGAACGTGATCAACGAATTCACTACATTGAAAAAGGAGACATTGAAATATTTTCTCCTTTCGATATTCGCATTTATCACTTCCAAAGAAAAGATTTTGAAATTGAAAAATCTCCGAATATCGCCTGTATCGACCAGGATAAAATAGAATATCCTCTCCTGATCAGAAAATGGCAGGCAGGAGATTATTTTCAACCTTTAGGTATGACAGGGTTTAAAAAAATAAGTGATTTCCTGATTGATGAAAAAGTGCCAATTCATAAAAAAGAAGATATCTGGTTACTTTGTTCCGGACAGAAAATTATTTGGGTAATGGGTTATCGCCTCGATAACCGGTATAAAATTACTCCTACTACTCAAAGGGTACTAAAAATACAACTTCTACCCCAATCAGAATCTGAATGGGCAAATTTTTAAACATGTTTCCTAGCATCTAAATTTCTATGGATAAACTACCTCCATACTTCAGGTATATATAAAATAAGCAAAAATTTTCTGAATAGTAAACTTTCATTCGACTTTTTGGTTTCTAGAAATGAGGATTGGGATTTATTAAGTCATATATGAATGAAAATTTATTTTTCAATATTTTTTGCACTTTTATGTGTTTTGAATGCAGGTAATTTATTCAGTCAGGAAGTAATTAACCCGACTGCTTCACCTGATGATACAGAGATAGGTGTTGTTGAACATCTTGATGATTATATTCCCGAAGATATTACGGTAGTTAATGAAAATGGAGAGACAGTGTTACTATCTGATATCATTGATAAACCAACTATTTTGAATTTCGTGTATTACCGCTGTCCTGGAATTTGCAGTCCGTTAATGGAAGCAGTAGCAGGTGTAATGGAAAAATCGGATTTAGTTGTCGGAAAAGATTATCAGGTATTAACAATTAGTTTTGATCCACGCGAAACGATCGATTTAGGAGTCCGCAAAAAAAACAGCTATTTAACATTGTTATCGGAACAAAAGGCAACGGAAGCAAAAGAAGGATGGCAGTTTTTTGTTAGCGACAGTGCAAGTATTGCAAGAGTTACTGATGCAACAGGGTTTAAATATAAAAAAACAGGAAATGATTTTTTACATGCTGCCTCATTGATTGTAGTTAGCGATGAAGGAAAAATTACCCGGTATTTAAATGGTATGTACTTCCTTCCTTTTGAATGGAAAATGGCTATAGTAGAAGCATCACAAGGAAAATCGGGAGCAACATTAAACAAGGTATTAAATTTTTGCTATACCTACGACCCTGTGGGACAATCATATGTTTTAAATGTTACCAAACTGGGAGGAATAATGATAATGCTTTTTGCAGCAGCGCTGCTGTTATTTTTATTATTGAAACCGAAAGTTGAAAGCAAAATCTAAACAAGTCATATGAGTTTTATAAGTATCGAACAAGAAGCAAACTACCTTGAACACAAAGGGAAGTTCAGCGGTTTGCTGGGATGGATTTTTTCCACCGATCACAAAAGAATCGGTCTTTTGTATCTTTATTCAATGGCCGCCATGTTCTTGGTCGGTGCCAGTTTAGGTCTCGCAATGAGGTTTGAACTGTTAGCACCAGGCAAAACAGTTATGGATGCCCAGGCTTACAATGCCACCTTCACACTTCATGGTGTGATTATGATATTTATGGTAGTGATACCCGGATTACCGGCTGTCTTTGGAAACTTTTTCCTGCCAATAATGATCGGTGCCAAGGATGTAGCCTTTCCACGATTAAACTTGCTTTCGTGGTGGTTCTATGTACTTGGAGTATTATTGGTTATTTCAGCATTACTTTTTGGACCGGGCACTCCAGATACGGGATGGACATTTTATGCTCCATATAGTTTCCGAACGGGTACCAATTTGCTACCTGCAATATTTGGTGCTTTTGTGTTGGGGTTTTCTTCCATTCTTACAGGATTAAACTTCCTAGTAACTATTCACCGGTTAAGATGCCCGGGTATGAAATGGAGCAAAATGCCATTGTTTGTATGGACGCTTTATGCTACCGCATGGATCCAATTACTGGCTACTCCGGTTGTAGGAATTACGCTGGTATTAGTTGCCCTTGAAAGATTATTTATGGTTGGCATCTTTGACCCTGCTTTGGGTGGAGATCCAATACTTTATCAACATCTATTTTGGATTTATTCCCACCCGGCAGTATACGTAATGATATTACCTGCATTGGGAATAATATCAGAAATCATTCCAACATTTTCTCAAAAACATATATTTGGATATAAGGCGATAATCGCATCAACAATGGCCATTGCTTTTGTAGGATATTTGGTATGGGGCCATCATATGTTTACAGCAGGAATGAGCGGTACAGCACAATATTATTTCAGTCTGCTGACCTTCCTAGTAGCAATCCCCAGTGCTATTAAAGT